>PLBX01000449.1 GCA_003135495.1 Acidobacteriaceae bacterium
TATTTCTGCTCAAAGTAATGCCGGCCAGCATTAAGGTCGGCCTCGGAAACAATCACCGCATCATCCGTGACCTGGGCCTTGAGCGGAATCGGATTGCATCCGCCCGCCATGCCCACCGACTGCGGATTAATCGGCGCGGCGCAGTTCTTGCAAACCACGCCCTGCCCCCCCTTATAAAAGCCAACCCCGCCGCAGATTTCGCAAGCGTCAAATAGGGTAGCAATCTTTCCGTCGGGCTTCTGATAAAGCCAGAATCTCACTTCGGTCCCGCCCTCTTTGGCTTCGAAGCGGTGCAATTCGCCGTCATAAATCTGCTTTAACGGGATAGAAACCTTGCCGTCGACAAATGTAACTTCCGCCGCCGGAGAAAGCGCACTGGCGCTCTTCTCATAAATGAAACTGGCAGTGACCATCACGATAAACGCGAACGAGAAGATGTAAACTGATGCCATCCACAGGCGCTCGCGACGCGCCGTCCACAACGCCTTTCGGCGTGCCGCCCCACTCTCCGGAACCTCCATCGGTTGCCGGCTCTTCATTTCAAACAGCACCATCAGCGCGGCCAGCGCGAGAATAGTAATAAAAAAGAAAAAGTCGTTGCGGACAATCGGGCCGATAACCGCCATCTCTTGCTTGGAAGAGGGAAGCACCCCGTTCTCGGAAAGCTCATGCAGGCCGGAGATCACCAGTTGTCCGGCGACCAGGAAAAGAATTGCCGTTGTGACCTTAAAAAATTTCTGCAGATTGATCTTGACGCTGCCCTTAACAAACATCACGCCAAAAAGAATGGAGGCCACAACTCCCATCACCGTGCCGATAAAACTCATCAGTTCGCTGGAGTTCAGCGTCACCGCGGAGAGAATCAAAACCGTCTCCGCGCCCTCGCGCAGAACCATCAGAAAGACGAATGCGAACAGCCCAATCCACGCATCGCCGCGGGCGAACAGACCCACCTTACTTTCAATCTGGCCCTTAAGCTTGCGCCCCGTCTTCATCATGAAGACGATCATGGTGACGACAAACACCGCCGCCACCAGCATCACCCAACCTTCAAAAATATCTTCGTTCAGCCGGAAGCGCGAGAGCACGACGGCCACGCCGATCGATCCGATAAACGCCGCCCCCAATGCCGCGTACACCGCTTTACGAAGATCATTGCGCCCGATCTTAGCGAGATAGGCGAGGGTAATACCGACGATCAGCGCGGCTTCAACGCCTTCGCGAAGCGTGATAATGAATGCCTGAAGCATTAAAAAGCACCTGTTTCTAATTGAAAATGAAATTCAATTTCAATATCAATAGGATACGGTTTCGGGCACTCTCAGGTCAACGGAGGGAATCACGGACAGGTATGACATGCATCACATGGCGAATCCAGGCATTAAATGGACTTCATACTTCCTTGCCGATGGAGCGCCGGGCATCCCCGCCCGGCCACATTCGACTTCGCCCAGGCGCGGGACGGGCGAGACGAACGTCGCTCCATGGTCTAAGCGATTACACCATTCTCAAGAACTTCTGCGCCCGCTCCAACTCCGGAAACAACTTCTCCTCTTCATGAAACTCCCGCGAGTGCACGCACCGCCGACTCCCCCGCAGCTTCACCGGATGTTTCAAATGCAGCATCTCGTGGAACAAAATATATTCAACCGCATACCGCGGCACCCGCGGATGATCAAACACGCGGCTGATCACAATCGCATTGTGCGCCGGATCATAATGTCCCAAACTCCTGCGCGCATGATTCCGGCTCCAGGTCAGTTGCGGACGCCCCATAAGCCCATGAAAAAATCGCCGGTTCAGGTCGTCGAAAATTTCCTCCAGATGATAATGATGTCCGCGCGCCGAACGAATGTGCTTTCGCCCCCGCATCTGCCGCACCAGTCGAGCCTTCGCCGAAATATCGTGGCTGGCGATATATCGCCGGTAACGCGCGCTCTGAGCCCGATCCACCGGCTTGCGATAGAGCTTCGCCAGCAATATATGCGCAATCGCATGCAGCACATTTTCCGGAGCGCCCTCCAGCAAGTCCGAGACCCGCGCATAAATCTCTCCCTGCCGCAATCGAATCGTATTGTTGATGGAGACAAACGGATAAAACCGAACATGCATAACTGGCGCAGGCGCGCGCGGCCGAAGTTCGCCATAAGCTTCGTGAAAAATCTCGGTTACCTTCTGAAGCACGTTGAGGGAAGAGTAGCACGCCCGCCGAGCAATCAACGCCGAGTATGAACGCACGCCGAATTCCCAGTGTCTCCCTGTGAAACCCCCGTGCACTCTGTGGTAAAGATTTATGCCCGCAGCGCCAATGCCCCAAACCACTACTCTTACTTTTTCTTCTTGCGCTTCACGTACTCCTCAACCTCAGCCACAGTCTTACGATGATCATCAGCACTGGAGTCAACCGTATCCAGCGCATCCGTCAGCACGAACTCATATTCCGCCGTCTCGGACGCGCTGGCATTAGCCGAATTCTTCAGCGCCCGCAGCTTACTCTGGAACTCGGTGTCCGCCTCAATAATCAGCTTCAGCGGCTTCCGAACGTCGTCTTTCCGCTCCACATACATCTCGACGTTGTCATTCAGTTCGTCATAAACGTCAAGAAAATCTTGCAGCATGTCATGCGTCTGNNATCCGATCGCGCGAAAACTTAACGTAAAGCTTTAACCGCTGGTCGGGATCAAGCATGGCGTCGCGAAGCTGGTCGACCTCTAAAGGATTCAGCGGATCACGCCGGCGCTGAGCGTGAAGTGACAATTCGGCGCCCGACAGAAACCGAAAGAAGGGAAGACCCAGCACAGTCACTAAGCCAGCGGCCACCATCCAACGACGGCGGAAATTCATTTCTTCTCCTGCTTCTTATCCTTCTTATCTTTCTTATCCTTGGCAAACATTTCTTTAAGCAACTCCGTGCGCACATCCTCCAGTCGCCGTATCGCCTCATCCACCGGAGGCTGATCCTCCACTGCAAGTGTGCGTTTTATATCGCGCAACTTGTCCGCCATCTTTCGTGCGTCGATCTCCACATTTTTGAGCCGCTTCTTGGTCTGCACCGCCGCATCGCGAGCCTTCTCGGTATAGGTCAGGATATCGTTAACGGCTTCGTGAGCCTTCTCAACGTTGCCTTCGTTGTAAAGCTTGTCAGCATTGCGCAGTTGATGCTGCGCGATACGAATTCCCAACTCCGGACGATCCTCGGCATGCGCATTGGCAAAACGCGCTTTCAGCTCATCTACGGTTTCATCTTTTGCAAAGCCAAGTCTCGATCCGAAGAAGGACGAGCCGAGAAGGAGGAGAACAAAGTACAGAGTGATTCGTCGCATGGCGTCAGCGCTTCTTAGGTTCGATGGCAATCAGGCGGTGCGTGGCTTGCCACTCCTGATCTGGAAACTTTCCCCCAGCAACATCCAAAAAATGATGATAATCGAGCGCCGCGTTTTTATAGTCATGTAAGTGGTCATAAGCCGAGGCTCGAACAAAATAACAAATCGGCGGCAGGTCCGTATTCAAGACCGTGCGACCATTCAGCGCCCGTATCGCGAGTTCGTAATTCTTGTTCTCGCTCGCCGCAAAAGCCAGATCGATATACACATCCGGAGAATCGCGCTTCAATCGCAGCGCCACTAGAAACTCCTGCTGCGCCTCGGGAAACTTCTTCTGCAGCAGCAGAGCCTTTCCCAGCCCGCGATGCAGTTCCGGATCATTCGGCTGTGCCGCAACCAACTCGCGATACATTTTTTCCGCGAGATCGTTTTTTTTCGCGCCAGCGTAAAGCTCCGCAACCTCCCGCTGCGCATCATGATCCGCCGGGGCCAGCTTCAACGCAATCTGCAACTCCGAAATGGCATCGTCCTTCTTATCTTCCGCATCCAGCACTCGTCCCAATTGAAGATGGATCCCCGCATCATCCGGCCGCTCAGCCGCCAGCCGCCGCAATAAGGGCTCCGCATCCGCCAGCCGATTCGACTTCATATAAATGTTAGTCAGTCCAATCGCCGCTTCCGTGCTTCGTGGATCCAACGCCAAAACTTTTTTATATTCCGCTTCCGCATCTGAAAACTGTCTTAGCCGTTCATCCAAAAGCCCAGCCGAGAGATGCGGCTCCGCATCTTTCGGTATCAACTCCGCCGCCTTGTGATAATCCTGCAGCGCATCGTCCGGCTTTTTGCTCTCAAGCAAATGTGCTAACGCCAGCCAAGCCCGGGCCTGCCCCTCTTCAACGTGGTCCGTCGGCTTCAGCGCGGTAGCGGCACGCAAAAATTCCTCCGCGCCCGGATCACTCACTCGCGCCAGCATCAACCCAAGATTTAAGTTGGATTCAAAGACGTCAGGCTTCGCAGCAACCGACTTCCGATAAGCCGCAATCGACTCATCCTTGCGGCCAAGCCCGTTCAGGGCAAATCCCAAATCAAACCAGGCCAGGTAATTATTGGGATCCTTCTCCAGCGCCCTTTTAAGCAAGGGCTCAGCCGAGGCAAAATCGTTTTTCTGAATGTCGGCTTCCGCCTGCGCAATCTCCGGAGGAGTCTCATCCACCCGCTCCTTATAATGCCGAACCGTAGTATGGGTCTGCGCAAAGCCAACGCCGCAAGCCCCCAGCAAGACGATCAGCATCGCCTGAGAGGTCAGCCGTTTCAAGTCCAGAACTCCCGCCCCAAAGGGGCGACCAAGCCTAGCCCAGCGCTTCAGCGCTGGGAAAAAAGCGGAAACTAATTCAAGTCCCAGAGGGACGACCGACCTCCCATGCACGCTCCTCACCTTCCGAGGCTGACTCACCATCCGTCCACGAGCATCCATGAGATCGTCCCAGTCTAGCGCTCGGCGTGCGCCAGGCTGTTCCCATTCAACACCTGCTTCAAATACCGCCCCGTATAAGAATCTTTCAACTCCGCAATCGCCTCCGGAGTCCCCGCGCCCACCAGATTCCCGCCGCGATTCCCACCCTCGGGCCCAAGATCGATCACCCAATCCGCCGTCTTGATCACTTCGAGATTATGCTCAATCACCACTATCGACCCACCCGCATCAATCAAACGTCGAAATGCGGATAGCAGCTTACTCACATCGTCAAAATGCAACCCCGTCGTAGGCTCATCGAAAATATAAAGCATGTGCCGCTTTCGACGGGGCGAATCCCCACCTTCGCCCGTGCGGTTAATGGGACGACTCCCCGGCTGCAAGTGCGCCGCCAACTTCATGCGCTGCGCCTCGCCACCCGAAAGCGTCGTCGCCGGCTGACCCATCTGAATGTAACCGAGCCCGACGTCGCAGATCGTCTTGAGCCGGTTGTGGATGCGCGGGATCGCGCTGAAGAATTCCGAGGCCTCGTCGACCCGCATCGCGAGCACGTCGGCGATCGACTTGCCTTTGTACTTGATCTCGAGCGTCTGAGCGTTGTAGCGCTTGCCCTTACAAACTTCGCACGGGACGTAGACGTCGGGCA
>PLBX01000468.1:0-9939 GCA_003135495.1 Acidobacteriaceae bacterium
GAGTCGTCATATTTTGACCACTCGCAATAGAAACGATCGTAGTCATGCTGCGTCGCGTCAGAATCGGCGTACACAAAATCGCGGCGGTTGCAGATGACGACGTCATATTTCGCGGGCAGTGGGTATCCATCCGGTACGATAAAGCGCTGGTGATGGCAAATTGTGGTGGACAGGGAGCCGCACGCCCCGCATGCGCGACGCGACTTCGTACCGCGAGCAGCAGCGCTATGCATTGCTGCCTCCGGTTGCGAGAGCGTATTTGGAAATTGGTGGCCGCAGCAATGCAGTTTTGGCAAACCATGCATGAGTGCGAACAATCGCTTCGCGCAAGGGAATCTCAGCTTTCAACCCGAGCTCTTCGCGCGCCCGTGCGGTCGAGGGTACGTAACGGTGAACGGGAGCGCCGGGCGTCGGAGCGGCGGCTATTTGAACGTCGACCTCGGGTGGGAGTGCAGCAGCGACCTCTCGCGCCAGGGAAGCGATACTCCAGGTTTCTTCTGAACCGACGTTGTAAGCACGTCTGGACTCGCCTTTAAAGAGAATTGTCCAGAGCCAGACCATCAAGTCCGAAGCGTAAAGATACGAGCGCTCCGCGGAGCCGTCACTCCGGACACGAATTGGTCGATTGTGCAGCCGATCGGAGATAAAATTACCGATGGCAAAGTGCGCGTCAATCTCCATATAAGGTCCAACAAAGGCAAAGCAGCGGGCCGAACTGACAATCAATTGAGGCGATGCGGCGAGCGAACATAGAGTCTCTGCCGCACGCTTGCCTTCGGCGTAGGCGGAAGCCGGGTTTAGCGGATCGGGTCCCCCCGGGTAAGACTCATTCATATGGGTGAGTTGATGGGGCTGGGTTCCATAGACCGCGCCTGAGCTGACGAGCAAGAACCGCTTAACGCCTGCTGCGGTGGAAAACTCGAGCGTGCGGCGCGTTCCTTCAATAATCGTGTCGAACATCTGCTGCGGCGCTTCGTTGTTGAGTTTCGCGCTGGCTTCGGTAGCGGCGTGGATGACATGGGAAAATGTGCCGGCGGGGAAGATTCCAGTGCGGACGTCCGCCGCATGCAACGCGATGGACGCATCTTGCTTGAGATGGGGAGCTTTTTCGTAAAGAACGCCTGGCCGCCGCGATAGTGCGACGGATCGCGCCTTAAGATTTAGCCTGCGATTTGCCCAGGAAAAAGTTTCCAGCAGCCAGCATCCGAAAAAACCGCTTGCGCCAGTGATCAGGATTCTTTCACCGCGCAATTCCTGCCACAACGGCTCGGTACGCGCGAGAATACGATCAAGATCTTCGGCCAGCGGATTTGTATTGGATGAGGTCACGGTCGCGCCGTTCAGGAGCCCTGCCCTGCGGAAGCGGCTCGTGGAATTTGATGGAAAGTCTCGGCGACGTAATCGAGCATCGACTGCGAAATGCCCGGGTAGATGCCAATCCAGAAAACATTGCTCATAACAAAATCGGTATTCGCCAGATCGCCGACGACTCGCCGCGGAATGTCACGATAAGCGGGCTGCCGAAGCAGGTTGCCGCCGAAAAGCTGCCGCGTGTTTATCTTCCGGGATTCCAGGAAGCTCACAATCTGATTGCGGGTGAGCGGTGAGTCTTTGCGGACGGCGATAGGGAACCCGAACCAGCTTGGTTCCGAATTTGCGGTTGCTTTCGGCAAGATAAGGAACTCGTCAAGATCTCTGAGGGAGTTGTGAAGTGCGGTGAAGTTACTCCGCCTGACTGCAATAAAGCCCGAGAGCTTATTCATCTGGGCGACGCCGATTGCGGCCTGCATGTCAGTGGCTTTAAGGTTGTAACCGATATGGCTGTAGATGTACTTATGATCGTATCCGGCGGGCAAACCGCCGAGTTGCCATTCGAACCTGCGGCCACACGTATTGGATTTTCCTGGATCGCACCAGCAATCTCTACCCCAATCCCGGAAAGATTCCGCAAGCTTCTTGAGGGCAGGCGATTGCGTCAGCACACAGCCACCCTCGCCCATGGTGACGTGATGTGCGGGATAAAAACTTGTAGTCGCCAGGTCGCCGAAGGTGCCGACTTGGCGACCGTCATATAACGATCCGACGGCGTCGCAACAATCTTCGATTAACCAGAGGTTATGTTTCTTCGCCAGAGCCGTCACAGCGGCGAGGTCGAACGGATTGCCGAGAGTATGCGCCAGCATTACTGCCTTGGTACGAGGGGAGATAGCGGCTTCAAGATGAGTTACATCAACGTTGTAAGTCGGTATGTCAACATCGACGAAGACGGGCACCAGTCCATTTTGAATAATCGGATTGACGGTCGTGGGAAAGCCAGCTGCTACGGTAAGCACCTCGTCCCCGGGCCGCAGTCGCCGCTCCCCAAGCGATGGCGAAGTGAGACACGCCAGTGCTGCCAGATTCGCGGACGATCCGGAATTGACCAGAGATGCACCGCGCACTCCCATGAAAGCAGCAAATTCGCGTTCGAACCGGGCGGCGAACCTGCCGGTCGTAAACCATCCGTCAAGCGCTGATTCGACGAGACTTTGGATTTCCGTGCTGTCAAATACCTTTCCCGATACCGGGACGTCGCTCTCGCCAGCGACAAACGCACCGGGTGCTAGCGCGAGATCGTAGTACTCTTTGACCAGCAACTGAATTTCGTCGCGAAGTTCGGCGGCGGTCTTACTCTTATTGTTCGAGTATTTTGTCATCGCGCCATCATCCCCGGCTTGACTGAGCCATTACGGCAGGAGCGCTCAGGAAATCCCGATACCAGGCGATGGTGCGGTCAATGCCGGTTTCAAGGGTAAATTGTGGTTGCCAATTGAGCACGGTACGTGCGCGCTCGGCGCTTAGGAACTGGTGGCGAATCTCGTTGCTGGCATGGTTGAGCACCTCGGGGCGTAATGGCGACTGCAGTTTCCGCAAAAGTAGGTCAACCAGTTCCAGGACGCTGATCTGACTTTCATTGGAAAAGTTGAAAGCCTGGCCACGCAGCGATGAGTAGGATGCGAGACGTTCTGCGAGCAGCATGTACGCGGCAGCACCATCCTCGATGTAGAAGTAGTCTCGGACAAACGAACCATCCGATCGCACCACTGGCCGTTCTCCGCGGATCACGGAACGTATCGTCCCCGGGACAACCCGATTCCAGTT
Source organism: Acidobacteriaceae bacterium (assembly GCA_003135495.1). Lineage (GTDB taxonomy): Bacteria > Acidobacteriota > Terriglobia > Terriglobales > Acidobacteriaceae > Acidiflorens. The sequence continues at coordinate 3,142 of PLBX01000468.1, forward strand.
CAAGTCACCGCCCCCGTAGAAATTACCGCATCGGGTTATGGCAACCGGAAGGTTATAACTAATAGCATAACTCTGAGCTATCAAGTCCGCGCATGACTTACTAACGTCGTAAGGATGCCGCCCTTCTAAGGGCATTGTTTCGTCGTAGGGAAGATGCTTTTGATCGCCATAAGCTTTATCAGATGAAGCGACAACGATCGACAAGACCTTCGGGGAGCGGCGGCAAGCCTCGAGAAGGTTCCATGTGCCTTCTATGTTAGTAGAAAATGTCGAGGCCGGATTACGGTTCGCGATGCCAACAATGGTCTGGGCGGCCAAATGGAAGACGACTTCGACTTCGTACTCGCCCAAGATACGTTCAATAAGATCACGATCATTTATGTCGCCACGCACGGTATTTATCTGCTCAATGCGTCCGCTCCGAACCAGGTCGCTTTGCGGAACCCAATCGCGGACAAGGCCTACTACGTCTGCTCCCGCATCAATTAGTTGTTTCATCAGCCAGGAACCAAGCAGGCCTGTGCCGCCAGTAACGAAGAACGAACGATCTCGCCAAAATGAACTCATTCGGCCCATACCTTCCAGGGTGTGTTCGCGCTTGCCCAAAGCTCATTTAGATATTGATATTCACGGTAAGTATCCATGGCGAAGAAAAACCCATCATGCCGGTAGGCCATCAGTTGGTTTTCTCGCGCCAATCTCTCCAGCGGTTCGCGTTCGAGAATGCATTCCGGGCCGCCTAGATAATCAAGGATACGGCGGTTAAACACGAAGAAGCCCGCGCTGATCAGGCCATGTGATGTTGGCTTCTCCATGAATCTCTGCACCCGGCCCTGGGCATCTGCTTCGAGCACGCCAAAGCGCGAGATTGGTGGTACGGATGTAACAGTGGCAAGGCGGCCATGCTGGTGATGAAACTCGAGCAGAGAGTTTATGTTGACGTCGCTTAGACCATCGCCATAAGTCAGAAGAAAAGTGTCGTCTTGCTCGAGATAGCGGGCAACCCGCTGTAACCGTCCGCCAGTCATTGTCTCCAGTCCGGTGTCGGCGAGCGTAACGGCGAAATCCTGTTCCTGATGGGCTCCCATGAATTGAATCTGTGATTTGCGCCCCAGGCAGATCTTGAAGTCGCTGTTCATGGCTTCGTAGTTGAGAAAATATTCTTTGATCATGTTGCCGCGATAGCCGAGACAGAGCACAAACTCGCGGACCCCATAGTGGGCGTACATCTTCATGATGTGCCACAGGATGGGGCGGCCGCCGATTTCCACCATCGGCTTGGGACGGAATTCGGTTTCTTCGCGGAGTCGGGTACCCGCTCCACCACACAGAACAACAACCTTCATAACTGGGTCCTTGCGATGCTGTCTGCCACGGGCCGCATCGGGCGTAGAACCTGCGATGTTCCTCGGCCCGCTAGTCAGTTATCCCACACGGGAGTGTGGAAGACAGAATTACGAAAGTCACCAAAAGGACCCATAGAAATGATGGAGGCTCTAACTCGACAACATAAGATCGTGCGGAAGGTTTACCGTCGTGAAGAAAATCGGCTAGATGCACGAAATAAGTGTAAAAACACAAAGCGTGAGATCGATGATTCAGAAAACGTGGCGGTAAAGAGCACGGAGTTACTAGAGTTACCTCACGATCTAGCGGGCGCCACGGCGCGTTTAGGGAAGATGTTACCCACCCGCCTGATCTCCGCCCCCACGCCTTTTAACTTCTCTTCAATGTTCTCGTAGCCGCGATCGAGGTGATAGACGCGGTCGATAATCGTTTCGCCGTCGGCAACCAGCGCGGCGAGCACGAGCGATGCGGAGGCCCGCAAATCCGAGGCCAGCACTGCCGCGGCGCTCAGCGGAGTTCCGCCTTGCACAATGGCATGATGGCCTTCGATCTTTATGTCGGCGCCCATTCGCACCAGTTCCTGCGCGTGCATGAAGCGGTTCTCAAAAATATTTTCGGTGACGATTGAAGTACCTGCAGCCTGCGTCGCCAGCGCCATGTATTGCGCCTGCATGTCGGTCGGAAAGCCAGGATATTCTTCCGTAACCACGTCGGCCGCTCGCAGCGGCTGATCTCCCATCACTCTTACGCAATCACCCTTCACCGCGGTCTTCACGCCCGTCTCAGTCAGCTTTTGCAGGATGGCGGTAAGATGCCCCGGATCGCATCCGGAAACATTCAGATCGCCGCCCGTGAGCGCCGCCGCGATGATGAAAGTTCCCGCTTCAATGCGGTCGGGAATAATTCGATGACGGGCCCCGTGCAGTTTGTCGACGCCGCGTACGCGAATTGTCGACGTTCCTGCACCTTCAATTCTCGCCCCCATGGCGTTCAGCAGCGCCGCTAGATCGGCGACTTCAGGCTCCCGGGCGCAATTCTGCATCACCGTCTCGCCCTCGGCCAGCGTCGCAGCCATCAATAAATCTTCCGTCCCGGTTACGGTTATTTTATCGAAGCAAATTTCAGCGCCGCGAAGACGATTGCCTTTCAGCGGATCTGTCGTGGCTTCAACATATCCGTGGTCCTGCGTGATCTTCGCTCCCAACTTCTCCAGGCCCTTAATGTGCAAATCAATCGGCCTCGCGCCAATCGCGCATCCTCCCGGCAATGAAACGCGAGCACGGCCGCAGCGCGCTACCAGCGGCCCCAGCACCAGAGTCGAAGCGCGCATCGTTTTTACCAGTTCATAAGACGCCTCCGGCGAGGCAAGCGTGCGAGCGCAAATCGTAGTGCGGTGGTGGGCGCGACCATAGCCAAGTTCAACTTCGGCGCCCATGGCAGACAGAAGCTTGCGCGTCGTCTCGATGTCGCGAACTTGCGGAATGTTCTCAAGAATCACTGCCTCGTCGGTCAGCAACGCCGCCGCCATGCAAGGCAGCGCGGCGTTCTTCGCTCCACTGATTCGTACCGTCCCCAACAGGGGATTGCCACCGCGAATTACCAGCTTATCCATGTCGTGATCACTTCTTGAAATTTACCGCGACCGCTCGATATCTTCTCCGCGATATCTTCTGCTCGATATCCGCTCGATATCTAAGGAGGGGCTGTAAATATTCTAGCGGGGAATGTCTCCCCGCAGAGCCCTGAATCGCTATCGTAAGTTCCCTTTGTAACCAGCCCCCGGCTTGCGTTTTGCAGCCGCCAGAGCGTCACGCACACGCCCCGAGGACGCCTTGAGGGCAGCTACCGCTTCTTCCTGGCTGATGCCAGCCAGTGCCATCACCAATGCGACAGGCACGCGCCCTTCTGCGGAAACTAAGAGTGCGCGCGCCGCCCGACGTTTTAAATCGGCAGCTTCCTCCAGAATGCTAACCGCACGCTCGCTTAACTTCGCATTCTTCGGGCGCAGGTTCACCATAAAATTTCCATACACATAGGCGAGACGCGCCATCGCGCCCGTCGTCAGCATGTTCAGGATCATCTTCTGCGCCGTGCCCGCTTTCATCCTCGTCGATCCGGTCAAAACCTCCGGCCCCACCTCGGCCACAATCGCAACCTGCGCCGCCTTGCTCAGCGGAGAGTTCGGATTGCAAACCACGGCGACAGTGGTTGCGCCACGCGCCCGCGCATATTCCACCGCCGCCACAGTAAAAGGAGTTCGTCCGCTGGCGGCAATGCCTACAACAACATCTTTTTTCCCGGGCTTTTTCTTGGCCATCGCCTTGCGCCCCACTTCGCGAGAATCCTCATCGGCTTCCACAGCCGCGCCCAGAGCTCTCGCGCCGCCCGCAATGATGAACTGTACCGTGCGCGGAGATAGGTCAAAGGTTGGCGGGCACTCGACCGCATCCAACGCGGCGATGCGCCCGCTGGTGCCGGTGCCGACGTAAATAAGCCGCCCTCCACTCGAGATCGCCGCCGCGATCAAATCAATCGCCTTTGCGATTTGCGGAAGCGATCCTTTCACGGCTCCCGCGACTTTCGCATCTTCACGATTGATGATGCGTGCAATTTCCAGCGCAGATTCTTGATCGAGACGGGCAGACGCGCGGTTTGTTTTTTCCGTGCTAAGACTTCGCAGATCGGAGTTACGTCTGCTCTCGTTTGATTCACCCTTGCGCCGCTGACGGTTCAAGCGTGTTTCCCCATGGCTTCAATCACCGCGTCATGGAACGCTGGCCGCACTTGCTTAATGGCTTGATTCTCACAATCAGGCCACGTGCGATTTGTCAGCAAAACTACCGACAGTTGCCGCTCCGGATCAATCCACAACGACGTCCCTGTATAGCCGAGATGTCCAAACGAACGCGGGGAAAAGTGCTTTCCAGATTGCGATGGCGCCGATGGAGTGTCCCACCCGAGCGCTCGCGATGTGCCGATGGGTGCGCTTTCCCGCAGCGTAAAAAAATCCACCGTCGAGGCGCGGACGATAGGGCGCCCTCCGTTGAGCATGGTGTGAGCGAATTTCGCCAAATCTTCTGTGTTAGAGAAGAGGCCCGCGTGAGCAGCAACGCCTCCTAGCACGCTCGCATTTTCGTCCTGCACCTCGCCCTGAATTACGCGGTGGCGGAAGGAAACATCGTTGGCAGTCGGCAGAATAGAATCCTGTAATCCAGCATGAGGATTGAAAGTAGTGTGCGTCATTCCCAACGGACCGAAAATCTCCCGCTGGCAAAACACGTCAAGCGCCTCGTCCGCCAGCCTTTCCAGAGCCACCCCTAGAATGATGAATCCGATGTCGCTATATTCGGCCCGTTCGCCCGGAAGCGCACTCAGCGGAGCCGCCACCACAGCCCGCAAAAAATCGGCGCGGTCCGTGACCCGCAAAAAAAACTTCTCATAAGCCGCCAGGCCTGAGCTGTGCGTGAGTAACATGCGAAGAGTAACTTCACGCCGGCGATTCGCAACGTCACTAACCCCACTCGCAAATTCTGGAACAATGGCCGCCACCGGAGCTTCCAGGTCAAGCACTCCGCGCTCATAAAGAATCATGGCCATGCCAGTCGTGGCCACAACTTTCGTGAGTGATGCAAGATCGAAGATGCTCGACGTGCTGACCTCAGCCGCCTTCGGATCGTAGGTAAAACGGCCAAAGGCTTTGTGAGCGACTAATTCCCCGTGAGACGTCACTGCGATCGAGCAGCCCGGAAACGCTCGCGAGGAAATGGCGCCTTCAACAATATTGAAGGCGCTGCGAAATCTTTCCTCCTGCGCGCCAAAATTGCGCACCAGAAAGGAAAAACCGGATTCTCGATTCGCCAAAGTCTCGCTCAAAGTTACGTTCAAAGCCTAGTTCAAGGTTACGTTCAAAGTCTCGTTCAAAGTTGCATTCAAAGTCGCGTTAAAAAGTCGCGTTCAAGGCTTTTTCTGAACTGATGGGGTTATAGCAAACGCCCAGCATGTAGGCAAACGGTCAGTTACTCTCGGAGCATCGTTTGTCACCTTCAGTCTTGAGCAGTCTCTCTGGCGTCATGTAGAGTCACAGCAGACATGAATCATCTCGCGCAAAAGTTGCCGCGGAATTCGCCGCCAAGCTCGTGCCAAAGCTTCTCGCTCCCGGCGCGCCTGCTCTTTATTTTCTTCTTGTTTTCATCCGCCGCGTTCTCCGAGACGACCCTCGAGTCGCGCCTGTCCATCCTCGATCCCATCATCAACGAAGCCATCACGCAACAGGAGATCCCCGGCGCCGTCGTAATCATCGGTCACGACGGCCGCGTCGTATATCGCAAAGCCTACGGCAGCCGCGCCATCGCGCCCAAGCGCGAATCCAAGTCCGAATCAATGACGCTGGACACAATCTTCGATTGCGCCTCGCTCGCCAAAGTGGTAGCCACCACCACAGCCATGATGCAACTGTGGGAGCAGGGAAAGTTTCGCATGAACGATCCCGTCGCAAAATATCTCCCCGAATTTGCGCAGAATGGCAAGCAGGACATTACGATCCGCCAATTACTGGTGCACTACTCAGGATTAGGCCCTGACCTCGATCTGACCAAGCCGTGGCAAGGGAAGGAAGCCGCCGAGCGCGTGGCTTTTGAGACCGCGCCCGAACACCCTCCCGGCTCCTCCTTTTTGTATAGCGATATAAACTTTGTCGTCCTCGGCGCGCTCGTGGAGCGGCTTTCGGGCGAGTCGCTCGACGCCTATTCCTCCAAACATATATTCGCGCCGCTCGATATGAAAGAAACGCGATTCCTGCCTCCATCTTCATGGCAGCCGCGAATCGCGCCCACCGAAGAGGATGAGAACCATCATTTGCTGCGTGGGTTTGTGCACGATCCCACTGCCCGCCGCATGGGCGGAGTCGCCGGCAATGCCGGAATATTTTCCACCGCCGATGATCTCGCCATTTTTGCCCAAGCCCTGCTTGATGGAGGCCGAGGTGTCCTGACCCCGGCAACTGTAGCGAAGATGATCGCGCCCCAGCAGCCCGTAAATGGCACGGTGCTCCGGGGTTTTGGATGGGACATCGATTCTCCTTTTTCCAGCAACCGCGGCGAACTGCTGCCGGTAGGAGGTTTCGGCCATACCGGCTACACCGGCACTTCGCTCTGGATCGATCCCGCAACCAATACTTACATCGTCCTGCTGACCAATGCAGTGCACATGAACTTTGTGGCGGCGAAAGGGAAGGGAAGCGCCGCGTCACTCAGAACTAAGGTAGCCACAGCCGTAGGCGCGGCACTCGCGCTCGATCTCACGGATGCCGAGAAGATGCGTCAGACTTCCATCACCGGCTACAACGAAATGCAAAGTGCGGCGCGCAAATTGGCCGTGAGGAATGGCACCGTAAAAACCGGAATCGACGTTCTCGAGGAAACCAATTTCTTAGCCCTGCATCCCGCGCGTGGC
>PLBX01000468.1:9962-15764 GCA_003135495.1 Acidobacteriaceae bacterium
ACACTCGACACAACCGACGTCAAGAACACAAAAGATCCGCCCACTGGAATTGCGGTCTATAGCGTCTATGGAGCCAAGGATGCGCAGCGTCGTCCATCGATCGACGTGCTGAAGCGGCTCGATGCCGTCGTAATTGACCTGGCCGATGCGGGCGTGCGTTTCTATACCTACGAAACCACCATGGGATTTTTTCTCGAAGCCGCGGCCAAGGCTGAGATCGAAGTCATTATTCTCGATCGTCCAAACCCGATCACCGGTTCCTTCGTGCAAGGTCCGGTCTCCGACGAGGGCCGCGAAAATTTCACCGATTATTTCCCCGAACCGCCCCGCCACGGCATGACCATGGGCGAACTCGGAAAAATGTTTAATGGCGAGCGCCGCATCGGAGCGCGCCTTCAGGTAGTAGCCATGCAAGGCTGGCAGCCCGGCGACTGGTTCGATTCCACTGGCCTCGGTTGGGTAAGTCCCTCGCCAAATTTGCGGGACTTAAATCAGGCGACCCTCTACCCGGGCGTCGGGATGATCGAAGGCGCGAACATCTCTGTTGGACGTGGCACGGATACCCCTTTCGAAATCGTCGGCGCGCCCTGGATCAAGAGCCGCGAGTTTGCCGCCTACCTCAACGCCCGCAGCATTCAGAGCGTTCGCTTTGTCCCCGTTATCTTTACTCCCACCGCCAGTAACTATGCCGGGCAACAATGCGAGGGCGTGAACCTTTTTGTGCTTGACCGCAATACGCTCGACTCGCCCGAATTAGGCATCGAACTCGCATCGGCGCTCTACGCGCTCTATCCCAACGATTTCAAGCTGGAGAAAATATGGGACCTCCTGCTTAACCAGTCAGTTTTAGAAGCGCTTACCGCTCATGAAGATCCCCGCCGCATTGCTCAGGACTGGCAGCAGCGGCTCGATGAATTTGTGCGCATGCGCGAAAAATACCTGCTGTACAAATAATTATTAATCACTTCTAAGAATCGGCCTGTTCGCGATTGTTCTAAACCACCGTCTCCAATGGCCCATAAGTGGGTGGTAGGAGCGGCTCATGGTTGCTAGCGGGCCTTCTCAGCTACAATGACTCCAAGGTTCGCAGCAAACCATGCCCGACAACGTGTTAATGATTCCCAGTGAGTTTCTCCGGTGCGCGGGACCGAATTGCGGCGTGCAAAAGGGATCAAGCGATCGCTGGTGGGTGATGTGGAGTTCAATCGGCGAATACGATGTGCCCGAGATGCATCTGTCTCCGTGGGATGAGCGTCTCGCTCTTCGTGAGGGAACCATCCATGTTTGCGGCGAGGGTTGCGCCCAGAAACTGCAATCGCAATTCATGGGTAATATCCTGCAAAAGCGCAGCCGTGCAAATGGCTCCTAGCGACACCTTAACGCCTAGCGTCACTTTAAGAAGAAGCGTAACCTGTTTTCAACTTCCAGCTTTCGCCGTGCCATTGTCGGCTAACTCAGCACTCGAATAGGCGCATCTCAGTTTCAAAAGATCTAAATATCGTGGTAACTAAATTGGTAACTGAAAAGGTGGTCTGCGATGTTCATTCGTGGAGCTTCTATCGGGTTCTTGCTGCTGGCGACTGTTTCGTCAGCCCAATCCCTATCACCGGCTCCGCCTCCGACGTCCGCGACCGACCCAGGTAAGCCAGTGATCACCGCCACCCTTGTGATTCCTGCTGGCACCCGGGTTCCGCTATCACTGAAGCAGGCAATCTCCACCAAGACGGCTAGGACCGGAGATCCTGTCTACGCCGAAACTGCCTTTCCATTCGTCGTGAACGAGCGCATCGTAATTCCGGCAGGGACCTACATTCAGGGAAAGATCGAGCGCGCGCAGCGTGGCGGCCATGTCAAAGGTCGTGCCGAAGTTCTCGTCCACTTCACCTCCATGATTTATCCCAGCGGTTACACCGTCATGCTCGGTGGCTCAGTGGAGAATACCCCCGGCGCTGAGAAGACCTCGATGAAAGATTCGGAAGGAACAATTCGTCAGGACAGTGACGCCGGCAAGAAGGTTAAGTCAGCCGCTGAAGGCGCAACTACAGGAGCCATCATCGGCGCAGTAACCGGCGGCGGCAAAGGTGCGGGAATCGGCGCGGGCGTGGGCGGCGTCGCCGGCCTCGCCATCGGAATGCTCTCTCGCGGCGCCGACGTAAGGCTGGAATCGGGAACATCCATTGAAATGGAAATCCAGCGCGAGGTGGCCGTGGACGCCAACCGCATCACCTCAAGGCGCGAGATTATTGTGCAAAATAAAGATTAGACGAGGCTAAGACTAGACGAAACTAAAGACGAACACTAAATCTTGGGAACGCCCGACGTCGTTGCGGCATTAATGTCTTTTCGCAGGTCTTCCCAGATGTTCTCCGGCATCTCCAGAAACACCTTTACGATTTCCGGATCAAATTGCCTTCCCGACCATAACTCAATTTCCTTGCGGGCAGCCTCAAAAGGTTGCGCCGGGCGGTAAGGCCGGTCCGATCGCATGGCGTCCAACGTATCGGCGATGGAAAAGATGCGCGCCCCCAGTGGTATCTCTTCCCCCTTGAGTCCACGCGGATATCCCAACCCGTCGAAACGCTCCTGGTGCGCGTACACAATTTCAGCAGCCTCCGCCAGAAACGGGATCCGGGAGACGATCTTGTAACCGCGGTAGCAGTGTTCTTTCATGATGTCCATTTCGTCCGCCGTAAGCTTGCCCGGCTTTTTCAGGATATCGTCAGGGATGGCCATTTTGCCGATGTCATGCAAGAAAGCGCCCCGCGCAATAACGCCGATGGCATCATTCGGCAGCCCCATCTTGCGCGCGATCGCAATCGTGAATGCCGTAACTCGCCGCGAGTGTCCTTCGGTCTCCGCGTCTTTCAGATCCAGCGCATCGCCCAAAGCCTCAAGCGTAATGTCATAAGACTTCTCCAGGTTCGAAAGCGCCGTCTTCCATTGTTGAGTTCGAGCCGCCACCAGCGTTTCTAAGTTGGTACGATAGGCGTCATTCTCGCGCTTCAGCCGCCGGTTTTCCAACGCCCGGCGCACCGTGTTCAGTAACTGTTCCCGCTCAAATGGTTTCAGCAGATAGTCATATGCCCCGTTGCGCAACGCCTGCAGGGCAACCGAAATATCGTGGACCGCCGTTACCATCACGATCGGCATGTCAGGATAGCGTTCCTTGGCACGCTCCAGCAGCGCAATACCATCCATCTCCGCCATCATCAGGTCGGAGAGAACCAGGTCGAATTCCTCACCCGATTCCAGAATCGCCAGCGCCTCTACTCCGCTCGACGCCTGTCGCGTTTGAAAGTTAGCTCCTCCGAGCATTGACGAAACAATCTCCCGGATTGTTTCCTCGTCGTCCACTACCAAAATGCGGTCATTAGCCATGGCGAATATTGAGTGTAGCGCTCATTCTAGGTCCCGCATCTACATTCCGAAAGTAACCATTTGGGCGCGGAAATCCGGTAACGACAGAGACTAAGCGTGATATTTAAAAGGTTGGTGTGCGTGCGCTTTGTGATCGTGTGTTCTCAGCGCGAAGCAATCTATGGACCCTGTTTCGCTATTCGGGAATTCGGTTGGCGTTCTCGCTGTCCCATGGCTGACGGCGCGAGAGACTGCCGCACTGATCATACTGGGCGTGAGCCTGGTATTATTCCGCGTCTTTCGCGAGCGCTGCCTCTTGGCGTGGGGCGCTGGATGGCTGGCGTATTGTGCTTTCCTGTTTACGCTTGGCTGGGGAAATGCCCACGCTGCTTCAAAGCCGCTACTGGCGTTCGTCCATGCTGACTTTGTCCTGGCAATCGGCCTCTTTGCGACCGCCGCCCTGTTGTCCGCCCAGTCCCGCCGGGTCCTGACCACAACCATTGCCGTTTTGTGGGTGCTACTTGTTTGCGCCGCCATGCGCCCGTTGTATTTTCCGGACGCGAAAGCTCTTGGGCTTGGCTTGGAAATAGCCTGCCGTCTGGTGGCCTTCGTCGGCTTCGTTGAACTCGTGCGCTACCGCTTCGGGCGCATTGGCATTGGCCCTTTCCTCTTTGGCGCCGGCGTGCTAAGTCTGAATCTAACCTGGCTCCCGTACACGAACCATATCCCGAGCGAAGGTTACTTGCTGGCCGAAGTGCTTTTCGGCGCGAGTATCTTGCTCGTAGTTCTGGACGAAGCGCGCGCCCGCATGCGCCGTCTCGCCGTGCTGAATGAGTTAACCGTTACCATCGCGCGCGCCCAGAATCAAGGGCCCCTGATGCAAACCGCTCTCGAGAAATTGAAAGGCATAGCCGGAGCCAAAGGCGCTTGGTTCCAGTTGATGGAAGGCGATCGCCTCGTCCCTACCCAGCAGTCAGGCCTCTCAGCCGAATTTCTGCGAATCGCCAGTCAGCCCGCACCCGATGAAATACAGGCGCGTGTGCTCCAGGAAAATCGGGGATCGGTTATAAAAATTGCCGAGCGACCGGAGGCCGAGCGCGATCATCTCCGGAAACAAGGCATTAGTTCCGTGCTCTTGCTCCCAGTCCTCGGCAAAAAAGCAGTAATAGGAATGATGTCTTTTGGTTGCCCCGGCAGTCGCCGCCATACTCGCGAAGAGATTGAATTCCTTGAAACCGCAGTTCAGACCCTGGGCATTGCAGTCGAGAATCTGCGCCTCCTCGAGCAGGTGCTTCGCTCGCAGCGCCAGTGGATGAATACTTTCGATTCCATCCAGGATTTGATTCTCGCCCACGATACCGACTTTCGAATTCTCAAGACCAATCAAGCTCTGCTGCAGCGTCTCGAAAAAGCTCCTGCCGATGTGTTAGGCAGCCTATGCGAAGACGTCCTGCCCCAAATCAATCCTTGGACCGGTTGCCCATATTGTGAGCGCGGGAACGGCCTTACCGAAGGTACAGATCCTTGTTTCGGCGGCCAGTCAGTCGTGTCAACCTCATCCTACGCCGAGCAGGGAAGTCAGCAAAAAGGCACGATCCACGTCGTCCACGATACGACCGCCCGCCAACTCGCGGAAGAAAAATACCGCATGCTCTTCGATCAGGCGCAGGAAGGCGTATTTGTCGCCACCCCCGACGGCGAATTGATCGACTGCAATGACGCTTTCGTTACCATGCTCGGCTATGGCAGCCGCGACGAACTGATGGCCCTCGATATGGGCAGCGTTCTCTTCGCCGTGACCGAAGAGCGCGAAGCCTTCCTCAAGGAAATTGAAGCGCACAATTACGTTCGCAACTTTGAAATCACCGTTCGCCGCAAGGATGGCACCCTGCTGGCCGTCGCGCAAAGCTGCTTTGCCACCCGCAACAGCAGCGGACACATCGAGCGCTATCAGGGCTTCGTTCTGGATATCACTGAGAAAAAGCGCTCCGAAGATGAAATGCGTCGCCGCAATCGCGAACTGAATGCACTCAACGCGATGGCGGTAATCGCGACTCAGTCTTTCGATCTCGATGAAATTTTGAACCTCACCGTTCGCCAGGTGATCTCGCTCTTTGGCGCCGAGACCGGCACCGTCTACCTCGCCGCCGAGCCCGAAGGCACCTACCGCCGCCGAGCCGGCTGGGGGCCGCGCAGCGAGGCCCGCATGCGTATGTCTGAAGCCTTCTTTCCTGATGGTTTAGGCGATCTCGTGATGCGCTCCCGAGCCGAAGTCGTCACTCAGGATTTCCTGCCTCACCTGCCCCAGGCAGTCGTTGAATTCATCTGCGCTGATCGTTTGCCCTACTGGATCTGGGTCGTCCTTTGGGGGAAGGACAAGCCCATTGGCATCATGGGTATCGCCAGCAAGGAAAACCGGCATTACTCCAGCAACGACGAAAATCT
>PLBX01000392.1 GCA_003135495.1 Acidobacteriaceae bacterium
TGACCGCTTCCCTGGCGCACGAGATCAAGCAGCCGATTGCCGCGGCAGTCATCAACGCCAGGACCTGCCTGCGGTGGCTTGGGCGCGATGAACCCGACGTGTCAGAGGCACGCGAAGCGGCATCGAGACTCGTGACAGACGTGACGCGCGCGGCCGACATCATCAGCAGAATCAGCTTCCTGTTCAAGAAGGGCGCCCTGCAGCACGAGTTGGTAGATGTAAATGAGCTGATTCGAGAAATGATCGTTCTGCTACGCAGTGAGGCTGCCCGCTACTCGATTTCGATCCGCTCCGACCTCGCCGAGGATCTTCCCAGGGTCATGGCAGACCGCGTGCAACTGCAGCAGGTTTTCATGAACCTCATGCTCAACGGCATCGATGCGGTGAAGGAAACGACTGGCGGAGGTGAGCTTACCATCAAGTCGGAAGCCGGCGATGGTCAACTGCTGGTCTCGGTCAGCGATACCGGTGTGGGATTGCCCCCGGAGCAGGCGGACCAGATCTTCACCGCATTTTTCACGACCAAGGATAATGGGACTGGTATGGGGCTGGCCATCAGCCGGTCGATCATTGAGNNCTTTTCAGTTCACCCTGCCCGCCCCGATCGCGGCGCGCGCATAACCTCCCCATCTGCTCCCACGTGGTGGCCAACCTTTGTTCTCTATATGGGCTATCCCAAACTGTCAGCACACGCCTTACTTCTGCGCTCCCGACATGAAATTCCCGTCCGCCAAAGCGGTGGGGATGAATCGAGATACTTGATCCCGCGGAGACTTCCTCTACNNAGAATTGCCGGTGTGATGGCAGTCAGGCGCTTCAGACGCAGCCAGCGGCATGGCCAATCAGTTGCTAAGCTGCCCTTTCATCACCGTTGGAACCTGGGCTGCCAACTAAATCTTGCCGGAGTCGCTCCATTTGTTCCGATGCTTCCTGTATCTGCTCAGCATATTCGTGGCCCTGTCGTGGTAGAAAGCCCCCGTAGTTCTGCAGCAGCAAGCGGGCGTTCACCTCGATGGCAGAGGTTTTGGAGCGGGCTTGGTTGGAAAGGGCGGACATTAGTTTTTCCAGCTGCAAATCGCGCACGGCTAGCTCTTGTCTGCTCTGGGCAGTTTCCTGTTCAAGCACTTGCGCGTGGTAGCGGATGAGTCCAAACAGACATGCCGTCAGGACAAGCAGACATGAATTGGCAACAATGGTTTCTGCCAAAGCTTTGCTTAGGCTAGCCTTGCTCTCTCTGTCGAATCTCGCGAAGCTGCTGGTCTCCGTCACGGATAGCGAAGACAGAAGCCCGCGAGCTCTGTCCATGTACTCCATGCCTTCGTTTGAATCCACGAGCTTGAATGCGCGGTGGCGATACCCCTGTTGGCGCAAGCCAATAGAGCGCTCCATCTCAGCTTGCTTTGAGTTAGCCAAAGACGCCAGCTGCGACGCCAGGGATCGTTCGCGCTCCGCGCGATTAGCTAGCCCCGCGCGAAGGCCGGCAAAATCGGTTCCGATCCTGCCCTTCGCGTCGGTATAGGGCTGCAAGTACGAAGGGTCCCCGGTTAGCAAGTATCCGCGCTGACCTGTTTCCATATCGGTCAAATCTTTCAGAACACCGGAGATGTCCGCCTGGATCATGGAGCTTTCCAGTGTGAGCGCCGCGATTTTCTGCATCTGTTTTAAATGGTTGACAGCAAGATACGCATTCCATGCCATGAAAGCGAGTAGTGCGGAGGCCCCTACTTGCAGCGCAGCTTTTCGAAACATCTTCATTGTGCCATCCTTTCACGTGACGTTCAGAACACCCTCAGTCGTGATTCGACTGGCTTTGCAAATCTCCTCCGCAACCTTGACGACCGCTTTGCTGCTGTGGACCGGCCGTTCCCCTGACATAACCGAACTGGCAGCCAGGGTGAAAAGCAGAGCATCCTGCTCCTCGTCAAAGTAGAGCACAACTTGATTCATTGCCATGTGCGTAGCTCCTACCGGTTATTCTTAGCGGATCATAGGCTGATTCGGCACCAGAGCGAGGTTATCTCTCTTGGTGCGCCTGATGATGCAAATCTTCCGTTCAGCAGATGAATGAGCGAATTAACGCTCCTGCTGCCCGTTCCTTCCTGCGGAAACAACAACAACGGACGAGGTGCAACTCACAAGGCGAAAGCGCTAGAGCTTGCCTCTGGTTATAGCGGTGTGGGCAAGTATTGCAATTCTTAGTTAGTGTAATGGCGATGTTTCGCCAACAATCCCGCCCGCCGCTCTCAGGCAATTCGCAACGTACTTCTCTTAGGATGTTCCCGGAGGATTCCTTCGATATACACCTGTAATTCACCTGCCATGTTCTTCTTGGCATCTTCGAAACTACTACCACGGACCGTGACCGACAGACTTTTACATAGCCCTTTCCAGCCATCTTCTTCCGACCAGAAATCGCAGTTAATCGGTATGCTTGCAGTCACCTCTAGGTTCACCACTTCAGAAGTCATAATTACTCCACTCGACTGTTGTGCAAGTCGATCATCGTTCTCCAAAGAACCCGACGTGCGAAATAGTTTGCTCCTCCGGGGTTCTGAGTGCAATCGGGATTTTTCGCCAACCCGCAACGTCAATTCCTTGACGTAATCTCCGACACGAATGTGTCTATCGCCGCAAGTGCTTGCGCTCGTTGCTTCTGCAAGTCGGCCCGAGTGACCCGCATAACCTTGTCTCTTCTCGATTGAAGAGAAATCAATTGAGCGTGTGGATTGTCACTCAACGAGAGCGGAAGCATTGTCAGCGCATCGGTAAGTTCACGCTTTGACAACAGGCCATTGTTGGCAAAAAGCAGCAAACGTTGAGCGTCGTGATTGGAAAATTGNNCAGGTTCCCGCCATCGAGTTCCTTCAGGTGCTCCGCCGAATACTGAGCTGCCCATCGATTTCCTGTCTCCACCAAATAGTTCAACCGATTGAGATTGTCGTTCGATGAGCCGATGACCGTCCAACAGGACAATTCGTCCAAAGTGATGAGCCTATGTCCATCTGGGGCCTTGAAGAATGCAGGAACTGCTGATTGGCAAGGGGAGGATGTAGGTTTTTCCGAAGCGTGCAAACCCACCGAAACGAAGAGGCATGCCGAAAACAAAAACTCTATCGCCCGTCTCACA
>PLBX01000054.1 GCA_003135495.1 Acidobacteriaceae bacterium
TTCAAATTCGTAGAGCTGAATGAGCGTTAGTTCTGCAGAAAGGTATCGCGCCGAAGTTTCGGGGATTCTTCGACTTTGTGGTGTCGTCTTTTCAGTGGCAAGTCGTTTTCCGAGACAGCTCCGCCTTGCACTCCTGTGAGTGAACCAGTTGGAAGAGCCGAGACGAGCTAGGAAGAGTTGAATGCGAGGGCCACAGTTTGGAAGAGCGATTGAAAGGGCCAACCGGAGGCGAGGTGGACGTGGACGCAACGAGCCGTTTGACGGATGCGTGCACCGATTTTGAATAGCTGAGTGCGCAAAGTTTCGATCTGAGCGGATCGCAGAGACACGGGCAGCTGCAGACGAAACAGATTGACGAGGTTGTAGGCGAAACCGTGAAGCAGCAGCCGAAAGGCATTGGCTCGAAAGCGATGGCAGCTGAGTCGATCGGCATCGAAACCATTCTTGAACTCTTCAATGCGGTTCTCGCACTCTCCGCGATCGTTATAGAAGCGAAAGATCGAGCCACTTCTCCCTTCCAGGTTGGTGACCAGAAAGCGCAGGTTGGTACCAGTCTCGGTGTGTTCGGCTTTATAGCAGACGCGGCGCTGATGGAACCAGCGCTGAGCACGGTGCGGGAAACTAGAAAAAAAGCGCTGCGGCCGTCGAGTGCGACGATAACCACGAGCGAGCCGGCGTTGTCGACGAACGACGCGACGTTGAAAGATCGCGTTGGCAGGCATGCCGATGGCGTACTGGATGCCGAAAAACTCGCAGAACTCATAGAGCANNGGAACCATGCGTAACAGCAGAGGCACGATGCGAGCATGACTGGCAGCCGTTCCTCGACGCAGCCGGGCGGCGAGCAGACAGCCGGTGTGGCGTTCGAAGACCAGCAACGGGTGATACATGTGCTGGCCGTAGCCACCATTGAAGAAGCTCAGTTGTTGCTGCCCATGAGTCGGGTCGTCGGTGGAGTCGACATCGAGCAGGATCTCGCCGCGTTTTCGCACCTGTTCACCACAGACGCTGACGAACCAATCCAGCAAAGCGTCCTGCAGACAGATGATCTCGCGAGCCGTGTGGGTTCGACTCCCTCCGCCCGCACCACTTGTTCCCCGATCTCTCTCTCAAGGCCTGCCTGCGGCGTAAAATTGGGGTTATCTCACGAAACGGAAAAAATCGTACGTTAAGAAACGGTAGCCCGCTGAGTTTCCTTGTTTTCACGATCATCCTAAGCCGGTTGTATCATGTAAAGGACCGAACGCGAGGAAAATCCCCACCTTTCGGGATGGCTTCAAAAGATGAGGGTCTTCGCTGGTTTAGGACATGTGGTAACGCCACGGCTGAGAACTATAGTTTATAGTCATAATCCTTGGCGTACGATTTGTAAACTGCGTGACCTGACCGGGACCCAGTACAACGGCCACTTCGCGTCAGTGTCGTGAACCTTCATCACCGGCGAGGAAAACGTCATTGCGCGCTATCGCAGAACGGGTGTTGTGAAGCACTCGGAATGTTCGGAGCTGGCGAGTCCTTTCGGCACGTCCATCTTGCACATCCCGATTCCCAGAAACTAAAAGTACTGATAAGGCTTGAACATTCCCACTGCGAGCCCCGTCCCTGCTAGTCCTGAAAGTGTCCATTGCGTACCTATCTGATTAGATAAGCAGAGGGTGTAAATGTCCGACTTCAATGGCCTTCTGAAATAGAATCAGTAAAGTGTTTTCTCACTTGCAGGAGCCCCGCCTCTTGTCATCCATGTGGGAACCCTGAGCGAGGTGATCCTTGATGTCTCCGCCATCGTTGTCTGCAGCAACTATTCTCGTCGCAGACGACAACTGGGCCAATCTGGAACTTCTTTCCGGACTGCTGCAGGTCGAGGGCTACGAGGTAGTGTCTGTCATCGACGGTGAGCAGGCNNGACACTCGCCTCATACCCGTAATCATCGTCACGGCATCAACGGCTGGCGTCGACCGGATTGCAGGGATTGAGTGCGGCGCCGACGATTTTCTGAACAAGCCGGTAGATCGGGAGGAGTTACGAGCACGGGTACGGTCCCTGCTTCGGCTGAAACAATTCACGGACGAATTGGAGAGCGCGGAGACCGTGCTGTTCAGTTTGGCACTGAGTATTGAGGCCAAAGACCCATATACAGAGGGCCATTGTGATCGGCTCTCGAAATACTCCGTCGCTCTCGCAGAACGACTGAACCTGCCCGACGAGCTGCGCGTCGCGCTTCGTCGCGCTGGCACTGTGCACGATATCGGCAAAGTGGCCGTGCCAGAACATATCTTACTCAAGCCTGGTCCCCTTACTCCGGAAGAGTGGAAGGTTATGCGGGAGCACCCTGTTGTCGGGGAACGGATCTGTGGCCCACTAAAATCCTTTCGGCATGTGCTGCCCATAATTCGCTACCACCACGAGAAACTCGACGGATCTGGCTATCCAGATGGATTGAAAGGCGAGGAGATTCCGCTAACCGCACGCATCTTGCAAACTGTGGATATCTACGACGCACTGACAACCTCCCGGCCTTACCGCATAGCGCTCTCACCGAAAGAGACTTTCACAATAATGCGTAAGGAAGTGGAACGCGGCTGGTGGGATGGTTCTCTCGTGGACGAACTTGAGGCCCTAGTGATGGGATCGGCACTTTCCTTGACAGGCGTAGAGGCCAAGAATGAGCGTTAGTCCCTTTCGGAGGCCGTACCCACCATGTATTCGTCGCATCGTTGCCGTCAACGTCCTCGCGTTACTTTTCTCACTCGTGGCACGGGCCCAAGCCNNGTCCAAGGAACCGGAGCAGGTTTGGCAAACTCCGGCCGCAATCTACGTCCTCACGCAGGAGGATATCCGCCGCTCCGGCGCTACGACGATTCCGGAAGTCCTGCGGCTGGTGCCCGGCGTCGAAGTGGCCCGAATTGATTCCGATCACTGGTCCATTGGAGTGCGCGGATTTGGCAGCGGTTTCTCGAAATCGGTTCTGGTGCTAATTGATGGGCGCAGCGTCTACACGCCGCTTTTCGCCGGAGTTTATTGGGACGTGCAGGATACTGTGCTTGAGGACATCGAGCGCATCGAAGTGATTCGAGGACCGGGCGGCACGATTTGGGGAGCCAACGCCGTCAACGGCGTCATCAACATCATNNCGATAATGGCGAGGTCGAGGTTCGCCAAGGCGGACGGATTGGCAACTCGTTCGACTATCGCTTCTATGGCAAGGCCTTCACGCGCGGGTACGAATCGCACCCGGAGGATCCCCACTACGACGATTGGCGGCAGCAGCGCGGCGGGTTTCGCATGGATTGGAACAAAGGCAGCAGCGACAACTTCAACGTGCAGGGCGATATTTATCATGGTGAGGACGGCGAGATCACTTCTGTCGGTTCCTTTTCTCCAGTAGCACAAGTCACACTGGCGGGCAACGACATCGTCTCTGGCGGCAACGTGATGGGGCGATGGGAGCACAACTTCGCCGGCGGAAACGATTTCCAGGTTCAGGCTTACTACGATCGGACCGATCGTCAGGCTGTGCAATATGGCGAGACTCGTAACACGTTTGACGTGGATTTCCTGTATCACCTGAAACTGGGAAGCAGGCAAACTGTCCTTTGGGGGGCGGGAGCCCGAGTCAGCCCGAGTCACTTCGTTCAGACGGTCCCCGGCCTCAACTTTACCGCCAATAACCAGACAGACAGCATCTACAGCGGCTTTGTGCAGGATGAGATTCAGATCGTCAAACAAAAGCTGTCTCTGACTTTGGGCTCAAAGTTCGAGCACAATAGTTTTGACGGGTTTGACGCTCAACCCAGCGCGCGTCTATTGTGGACGCCGCGCCCTCGGCAAACGTTTTGGGCCGCGGTCACGCGCGCGGTGCGCACGCCATCTCGTCTCGATACCGATGTCGAGCTCTTCGAGTTTTTGGGCGATTTGCCGAAGACGACCGTGCCGGCTTACCTGGAGGTCACGGGCGATCCAACGTTTGATTCCGAGGAACTGCTGGGTTACGAAGCCGGATATCGCACTCTGATTACTTCCAAATTCTACGTGGATTTTTCAGCGTTCGATAATCAATATAACGATCTCGCCAGTTACGGCAAGGGCACCGGCTCCCTGCAGACTAAGCCGATCACATATTTCCTGTTGGCCGAACCGTATGCCAACGGGATCAAGGGTTCGACGGAGGGTTTTGAGATCGCACCGAAGTGGAACCCCACGTCCTGGTGGCAGCTCAAGGGCTCCTACTCCTACCTGCATCTGTCTACGGAAGACAAACCGGGGTATACGGATACGGGTACCGTCGCCATATACAACGGCTCCAGCCCCCACAGCGGGATCGTGATCCAGTCTCTTTTCAATCTGCCCAAACGATTTGAATACGATATGACGTATCGCTACGTGAGCGCCTTGCCGGCCCAGGCTGTGCAGGCATACAGCACAGCGGATGTGCGAGTTGGTTGGCATACCGGAGATTTTGAATTCTCGGTAGACGGACAGAACCTATTCCAGCCCGAGCACGGAGAGTTTGGAAATACTCCTGGCCCCGTCGTCGGAATCGGGAGAACGGTCTACGCAAAGGTCACCTGGACTCATGAGGGTCATTAATAGCGTGAACTCGCGGCAGGCGGCGCCGGCTCGCGCGCGCTCGCAGTGTTTGTCTGTCTGTCTGGTGCTCTTGGCCGGATTGTTCCCGGCGTCTTCGTGCTTACACGGACAACAAGCGAAACCGACGGAGTACGCCGTCAAGGCCGCTTATCTCTACAACTTCGTCAAATTTATCGACTGGCCCGCGAAAATTGCGTCGGACCAGGACAGCTCCTTTACCATTTGCATCCTGGGCCAGGATTCTTTTGGCCCCACTCTTGATGCCGCCCTCGCCAACCACACCATTGATGGCAAAGGAGTAGTCGCAAAAAGAATCTCGAAATCGCAAGAAGCTCTGAATTGTCGTGTTCTGTTCATCAGTTCTTCCGAGCAGAATCACTTGAAGGATATTCTGGCGACGCTGGACAAGGCCAGCTTGCTGACGGTGAGTGACGCCCCGGATTTTGCAGAGCGCGGCGGCATGATTCAGTTCGTGATGGACGGAAACAAAGTTCGATTTGAAGTGAACGTGACGAACGCCGAAAGGGCTGGGCTCGTGTTGAGGTCGGAACTTCTCAAAGTAGCCATCACGGTAATAGGGAATCCTCAACGCGGAGGCTGACGGAAAATGCGCAGGATCCAAGAGTGCTCGATCTCCAAGAAACTGACCTGGATGAATATGTTGGTGAGCGGCGCCGCTTTGCTGTTGGCCTGCTCCGCCTTCGTAGCGTACGATCTGGTTACGTTCCACGTGGCCGAGGTCAGCAACCTTTCGACTCAAGCTCAAATGGCAGCATCCAATAGCATCTCCGCATTGCTATTCGATGATCCAGGCGCAGCACAGAACACCTTGTCGGCGCTGAAGACCACGCCCAACATCAAATCTGCCGGTATTTATGGGCTAGATGGTCGCCCCTTCGCTTCATACTGGCGCGATCAAGGTGGTCAAGTCCCGGCGCTGCCTCCCATTGCCCCGGGTGAAACGGAAGCTTACCGGTTTGAAGGCAACCAAGTCGTATTGGTCCGCTCGATTGTGTCCGAGGGTAAGCCCGTTGGAATCGTCTATATGCAATCGGATTCTCAGATGTTGAATGCCCGCCTTAGGCGCTACGCGGAAATCTCTGCCATCGTACTGGCAGCGTCTCTGCTCGCAGCGCTCCTGGTCTCATCCATGTTCCGGCGCGCCGTTGCTGAACCTATCGTTCATTTGGCGGAGATCGCGCGGACTGTTTCTCGCGACAAAAACTATTCGGTTCGCGCTATCCCGAGCGGTAGCGGTAGCGAGCTGACCGTCATGGTCACCGCGTTCAACGATATGTTGGTGCAAATCCAAGAACGCGACGGAGCCCTACAAAAAGGTCGCGACGAGCTGGAGCAACGCGTCCAGGAACGCACTGCAGAGCTTGAAGCTGCCAAGAAGAAGGTTGAGGAGTTTTCTGATTCCATCCTCCATGCGAAAGAGGAGGTTGAGCGTGCCAGCAAGTTCAAGGATCAATTNNCGAACGCCAACGGCGCTATGTCGCCCACATACACACCAGCGGACAGCATCTGCTAAGCCTCATCAACGATATCCTGGATCTGTCCAAAATCGAGGCCGGTCACGTAGGGCTGACCTTTGAGAGTGTTCGGGTGGAAACGGCGTTCGCGGAAGTGCTCGAGACATTACGGCCTCTGGCGGACAAGAAATCACAGACTTTGTCTCAACATGCCGAGAATGGCCTGAACGTCCGCGCTGATGCTACCCGGTTCAAGCAGGTACTGATGAACTTGGTCGGCAATGCGATCAAATTCAGTCCGGAAGGCGGAGACATCGGACTGGCGGCCTGCCTGATCGACGGAAAAGTTTGCGTGGAAGTACGCGACACCGGGCCAGGTATCCCTCTCGAAGAGCAGAAGCGCATCTTCGAAAAGTTCTATCGCCTGCGGCAATCTGAAAAGTCCACTGAAGGGACAGGCCTAGGTTTAGCCATCACGCAGAAGCTAGTTGAACTACATGGCGGAGAGCTGGGACTGGAGAGCCAACCAGGTCACGGAAGTCGCTTTTACTTCTCCCTACCTATGGCCCCGGCTCCTCGGGAACGGCCCGCACAAGAAACTGGTTCCGTATCTAAGACAAGCGGATCACCACGAATTTTGGTGATCGAGGATGACCCGGCCACAGCGCAGCTTATCGAGTTGCAGTTGATCTCTTCGGGCTACGAGGTCGTCGTCTGCGATCAGCCGCACCGTGCCGCCGAGATCGCAGAGGGACTGCAGCCGAGCGCCATTACTTTGGACCTGCTGATGAAGCCGACCGATGGCTGGGAAGTGTTGGTCCAATTGAAACGCGATCCGCGGACTGCAAGTATTCCCGTAATCGTGATCACGATTGCGGATCAGCCAGCTATGGGAGCGATCCTTGGGGCGGACGATTACTTGGTTAAACCGGTGGATAAAATGGACTTGCTAGCCGCGATGGAACGTTGCCTTGGCACTCGAGTAGTTCAGCCAGCACGGTCCATCTTAGTGGTCGAAGACGACGCAGCTGCCCGCGAGTTCATCACTGAGTTGCTCACCGCCCAAGGCCACACCGTTACCACCGCTGCCGATGGCGCCCAGGCCCGTGCTCAGGTCGGGACTGCGCTGCCTAAACTGGTGATTCTCGATTTGCTGCTGCCAAAGCTGAGCGGCTTCGAGTTGTTGGCGGAATGGCGCGCCAGCCCCCGCACTGCCGATCTTCCGGTGTTTGTGCTGACGAGTAAGGATCTGAGCCGGGAGGAAGAGACCTATCTGCGCGCCCATGCGGAGCGTTTGTTCCACAAGCAACAGCCCTGGCAGGAAGCTCTAGCCAGCGAAGTGCGGCGCGTCGTTAGTTCAGGTCAGATGGAGAACGCGTGAAGCAGCGTATTCTCGTTGTCGAGGACCACCCGATCAATCGGGAACTACTGTGCGACTGGCTGGAAACAGAAGGCTACGAAGTCACGTCTGCAGAGGGTTTGGACGCAGCCTTCGCAGCACTCCAAAGGCACCAACCTCACGCGGTGCTGCTGGATATCCAACTGGGCGCCGAGGACGGGGCGACACTAGCCACTTGGATTCGCCAACAGCCCACGCTTCGAGATATTCCAGTAATTGCGGTTACGGCGCATGCGATGACAGCCGAACGGCAACGCATTCTTCAGGCCGGTTGCAATTCCTGTATTGCTAAGCCGATTGATTTCAAAATGCTCCAGGACCAGTTAGACGGATTGCTGGCTATTTCGGCGAAGCTCTCGCTATCGGCGGAAAATCGTCCATGAGACACCTAGCGACGCAGCCTTCGGTTGGCGACAACCCAGCCCTCGTGCTTTTGAC
>PLBX01000492.1 GCA_003135495.1 Acidobacteriaceae bacterium
AGCGATCGCGACGGCATGCGCATTGTGATCGAACTGAAGCGCGCCGCCGAACCACAGATCGTGCTGAATCAGCTTTACAAGCACACCTCGATGCAAGAAGGCTTCAGCATGATTCTGCTGGCCGTGGTCAACCAGCAGCCGAAGGAAATGGGGCTGATCCAGGCGATCAAACACTTCATCGACCATCGTGTTGATGTAGTGCGGCGCCGGACCCTATACCTGCTGAACAAGGCGCGCGATCGCGAGCATATTTTGGAAGGCTATCTCACCGCGCTTGATCATCTTGATAACGTGATCGTGATTATTCGCGGCAGCGCGAATCGTGGTGATGCTCGCGAGAATTTGGTCGCGTATTTTGGCGGCAAGAAAATTGACATCAATACTGCGGGACGGGCTCCGAAGTTGGCTGCTGACAAGCCTTTCACCTCGAAGCAGGCCGATGCCATCCTCGAACTGCAATTGCATCGCTTGACGAAGCTGTCGATCGACGAAATTTCTAACGAATTGAAGTCCGTGCGCGAAGCGATTGCGGAATTCGAATCGATTCTTGGCTCCGAATCAAAGCTGCGCAAAGTCATCATCAAGGAATTGGAAGAGGTCAAGAAACTTTACGGCGATGCTCGCCGCACAGTGATTGAAGATGAAGCGGCCGAGATCATGCTGGAGGACCTGATCGCNNGCGGTTACGGTCAGCCATTCCGGCTATATGAAGCGCACTCCGATTTCGACGTACCGCATGCAGCGGCGCGGCGGAACGGGGCGCACGGGCATGAAGACGCGGGATGAGGATTTCGTCCAGCATCTGTTTATTGCTTCGACCCATGCTTACATTTTGATCTTCACCAACACGGGACGCGTGTACTGGCTGAAGGTGTATGAGATTCCCGACATCGCCGCCGCCGGCAAAGGCAAGCACGTTGGCAATCTTGTCGGCTTGCAGCCCGGCGAAACTGTGCGAACCATGCTCGCGGTTCGCGATCTGGAAGAAGAAGGCCGGTTCGTATTCTTCGCCACGCACAACGGCACGGTGAAGAAGAGCGCGGTGAAAGACTTCTCGCACGTGATGCAGCGCGGGATTATCGCCATCAATATCGAGCAAGGCGACGAGTTAGTCGCGGCGTCGCTGACTGATGGCAATCAGATTGTCTTTCTCGCTTCGCACGACGGGCAAGCGATTCGCTTCGACGAGAATGACGTTCGTTCCATGGGACGCAATGCCACTGGCGTGCGCGGCATGAACCTCGGCGAGAAGGATTACATTGTCGGCATGGCGACCACGACTAAGCCGGAAGCAAAGGCGATCATCGAGAAGTCGCAAGACGACGTTGCGCCTGAAGTTGCCGACCTGGTTCCGGAGAAGGGCTCGCTCATTCTTTCGGTTACGGAGAACGGCTATGGCAAGCGCACTCCGGCGGATGAATATCGCCTGACGAATCGCGGCGGCAAGGGCGTGATCAACGTCAAGACCACGGAACGCAACGGCAAAGTCGTCGGCATCTCGCAGGTGACGGAGAAATCCGAGGTGATGCTGATCAGCCAGTACGGCAAGATTATCCGGATAGAGTCAAAGTTTATCCGCGAATCGGGGCGCTCGGCTCAGGGTGTGCGGCTGCTGAACGTGGAGCCGGGGGACCGGGTGGCGGCTGCGGTGGTGATTCCACCGGAAGAGCCGACCGGGAATGGGACGCTGATTCAGTAAGCTCGCGTAGGGGCGGACGAATGCGTCCGCCCCTGCGGAGGGCATCCGTCTCACGTGCGCGTTCGCCACTCTATTGGCGAAGCGGTACGATTCAATCATGCCAAAAATGTCCAAGGAACTGCAGAAGTCGCTGCATACGCTTACCCGACTTCTCAACAGAGTCCATTTATACCTGGACGGTCAGTGGTTTCATCCACGAGAAGGAACCTATTTAGATGCAACCGTACTGATGCTCATGTCGAAGAGTTTGGCTCTCGCAAAAAGCACGGCTTGCCTGGTTCGGAACGGTTTCTATGAAGAGGCATTTGCGTCGTCTCGGACGCTGCTCGAACTCGCGCTCAATCTGCGGTATATCACGAATGGGCGTAATCCCGAACTCAGGGCGAAGAGGTTCGTTCATTTCGTGGCGAAAATCAAAATGGAATGGGGTAGAAGGGTGATGCAGCACTTTGCCTATCCGGCAAGTGCTGTCCGAAAAGGGATGACGAGCTACAAGGATTTTCGGATCCTAGAACGAAAATTTCCTAAGCAAAGTTGGGTGCAAGCAAGCAGGAGGCATTCGAAGGGAATTTGGACGATGGCGATGGAGCCGGACAGATTCGAAAAAGTGCCGTTGGTGAGCAAAGCAGGCTCGCCAGTACTCAATAAGCGCGGCAAGCCTAGATTCAGACCGCTCAATTGGGAACATGACTACAAAATAATCTACTTTTGGACTTCCCAATATGTGCATGTCACGATTGATAGCTTAGACAATCACACAGCATTCCCGGGAAAGCCTTTCAGCGTGTATACGCAAGGGGGCAGACCGCAGGTTAGAAGAACTGATATTGGCGGCATGGCGCTTTTTAACACTATTCTATACACCCACCGGATTCTCTTAGCTGGACTTCGCGCTCTCGGTCACACTTACCCAGAAGAATTATCGAAGCCCATTACGGCTTTCGTAGAATCATTCATCGAAGAAAAAAAGCCTACACCCTTGTCGAAGGCTTAAACTTTTTGCGCCGCATTACCCCGGTTACTTCCGTACGTTCCCGCCTTCTATTACTGTTAATCTTG
>PLBX01000365.1 GCA_003135495.1 Acidobacteriaceae bacterium
ATTCATTTTCCCCAGGTCGACCCGTTCTAGGCCATCGACGACTGACCTCGTATTCCTCTGGTGTTCGTTTTGATCAATTTCGGTAATTAGTGTAATGGCGATTTTGCAACAACTCACGAATAGGTTGATGTTAATTGTATTCGGCGGGTGGCGGAACTATGAGCACACTTTGCGAAGCCCTCCGCTCTAAGTTTTGTACTCTGTGTTCTTCGTAGCCGGGCAAGTAACTGGGTCCACCTTCTCGGGTCTGCGTTTCCCAGCGATTTCGAGGAATCGTGAAGCGCTGTTTTCCCGAGCCAATTGCGATAAGGAATGAGTTCACGTCAAGCTCTGGAATCGTGACTTCCTGATTGGGCGCAAGTTCTATCAGACAGGCAAATCCACCTCGCGGAAAGTCCACTGCCCTTTCGCAGCCAGCAGGTTTACTTGGCATTTCTTTCGCATCACGCAGGGGCTGTTTCAACTCGATCAGCGTGAAGTGCATAGAACCCTTAACAGCTCGAAGCGAGTGAGTTGTTCCACTTGGATAAACATCAATTTGGCCGACGCTAATCGGACGGGTTATTAATGCTTCGCTCTCCTTCCGCTCGGTCACCACGCCTTCCCTAGTCCACACGATTATGACGGGGTTCGCATATGTGTGAGTCGGAAGAGCCGCTACCCTAACTCTGTAAACCGTTACCTCACGGTTTGACATTGCGAGTCCCTTGACGAATGGCTCAAGAGATGCAAAATCTGCCGCTGGCAAACTTGAACGAGCCGTTTCCACGCCGTGATCCTGCGACGTTGCGGCGAGGGATATGCCGATGAAAATCCCGATTAGGAACGTGCGCATATGGTGAGCACTTTATCGTTTAATCGCGCGAAAAACCAGCTTTGCGCTGACTGTCACTAACAGGCGATTTCACTAGTTGAGAATTATCATGCGATCGATTGAACCGGGACCGACGGCCGAGGTTGCAGCGTCCGAGTTGTGTGTCGAAAATCCATGCTACGGCTGGGAGGCCGCCAGTATGGGAAAGATCAAAGCCAAGCCAAACTATCGTCGCACCATTCTGCGGTTGCCGGATCTGGATCACTCCAAGTTGGCAGTACTGAACAGCCTTACATCACCCGGCTCCCGCCGCGTCTACGAATATGCCATTGACCAGTTCATCGGCTGGTACTGCTCAGAACCTCGCTTGGCTTTCAATCGCATTGCGGCGGTTCGGTACCGTATGTTTCTGGAAGGACGAGGGCTGGCTGCGAACACGATCAACCAACAACTCGCCGCTGTCCGTCGCTTGGCATATGAAGCCGCTGACGCCGGCCTGTTGAGCCCAAGAACTGGCCGCTGGTATTGCCCGAGTAAAAGGTGTCAAGCAACTTGGACATCGCTCTGGGAACTGGCTGAGTCTCGCCCAGAGTTCGCAGGTGCTGAAAAATACCGGTGGGGACAGCCTCCGAGCAAAACGAGACTACGCCATGTTGGCCGTACTCTTAGGCTGCGGCCTACGTCGATCCGAACTCGTCGGATTAGAGACTGACGAGGTTCAAACTCGCCAGGACCACTGGGCCATCGTGGACTTGATCGGCAAGGGACGACGAGTTCGCACTGTACCAATTCCGCACTGGGTGAAGCAGGCACTGGATCGGTGGGTCACGGCGGCTGGAATTACAGAAGGAAAGATCTTTCGTGCCGTCACCAGGCGCGGGAAAATGTGGGGCAAAGGTATCTCGCAGAATCTGGTGTGGTGCGTGGTTAGGAACTGCTGCAAAGGCGTTGGGCTGGAGCATATCGCACCCCATGATCTACGCAGGACCTGCGCGAAGTTGTGTCACTCGGGCGGTGGCGAACTTGAGCAGATTCAGTTCCTGCTGGGCCACGCATCAGTGCAGACTACAGAACGTTATCTTGGCTGCAAGCAAAACCTCGGACATCCGGTGAACGATCGGTTTACGCTCGAAACGCGGATTGCTTCCCTTGACCCAGAGAGAGTGAACGAAACAGTCAGAAAGACAGAAGAAATCGTTCGCGAAATCTGCACAATCGAGCCGGTGCAGGAGATAAAATCCTCCGAAGGAGGAGACGAATATGCCGAGCATACCCTCGTACGCGGAACAAAATTTGTACTCCAAGATGCGCGAGCTGAAATGGTCATCGACAGAACGGGCCATTGCGCGGAGGGCCTTCGATCGAGTCCTGCAACAGGAGTTGGATGCGGCCATCCGATCGGCAAAAGAAATGGCAGCGAGGATCACGCAGCCATACGAACTGTGGGAACTGGAGCACCACCTGACGGAGCTTCGTAAGGCGATCGACCGCAAGTATGAGTACAAATATTCCAAGCTTGTACGTTTCTTCGCGGATCTTGTTTGCGAGGGCAAGCTCGACCCAGAAGATTTGCGTGGTCTATCCGAAAGACAAGCTCCGTTACATCCGGCACTACGCGGAAAAATCGGCAGCTTAGAAAACTCGGAACCTCGACAGTCAATTAGTGAAATCGCTGTTAACAGCAACTACCCCCGTCCAGCTTGTTATAAAAGGGATCAATCCTTCCCGCGTTTTTGTCCATAGGGTTTGGCAGGAGACTCGTGTTGCGGCCTTGACGAAATTTCGGCGAGCGTACGATGATGTCGCTGGAGTGAAACTAACAAGCCGGTGACCGCAAGCGGGGGCGGTCGTGGCTCGTGACTCTGGCTGGCAGCCAAGAATCGCGATATCCCGGTTCAAAAGGATGCAATCATGACAAAGGTGGAATCGAAGCTCGCGACGCTGGTCGCGGGAGTGCTGCTGGTGTGTTTGGTGTTCGCTCAGGCGGCGCAAGCCGACGAGGGCATGTGGACTTTCGACAATTTTCCGTCACACACCGTGGGGACGAAGTATGGCTTCACGCCCTCGCAGGACTGGCTTGACCACGTACGCTTGTCGTCGCTGCGCATCGCCGGCGGGTGCTCGGCGTCGTTTATTTCTCCGCAGGGACTGGTGATGACGAATCACCATTGTGTCGTCGAATGCGTGGAGCAGTTGTCGACGGCGCAGCAGAATTTTGAGGAAAACGGTTTTTCCGCAAAAACGCCTGCCGAGGAGAAAAAGTGCCCGGATTTCGAACTCGATCAGCTGGTTGAGATTCGCGATGTGACCAAGGACGTGCTGGAAGCGCTGACCGGCAAGACGGGCGATGCGGCAAACAAAGCGCTGAATGCGAAACGAGCGGACCTGGAACAAAGCTGCGGGTCGGATGCAAGCGTGCGCTGCGACGTGGTTTCGCTGTACCAGGGCGGAGTCTACGATCTATACCGGTACAAACGCTACAACGACGTGCGCCTTGTGTTTGCGCCGGAGTTTTCGGTCGCGCAATTCGGCGGCGACCCAGACAATTTTAATTTTCCGCGCTTCGATTTCGACATCGGCCTGCTGCGGGCCTATGAGGGAGAAAACCGGCGGCTAGCCGGGATTATCTGCACTGGAGCGTGAACGGGACCAAAGACGGCGATCTGGTTTTCGTCTCCGGGAACCCGGGCGGCACGTTCCGTGAATTGACAAATGCGCAACTGGCCTTCGAGCGCGACACCCTTTTCCCCTCCAGGATCCCGGAAATCGCGGAGCGGCGCGGGCAACAGGAGGTGTTCGCGACTCGCGGACCGGAGCAGGCGCGCGAGGCGAATGACGAGTTGTTTTTCCTGGAGAACGGTTTCAAGGTTTACTTCGGACGGCAACAGGCGCTGCTGGATCCGCAGTTCTTTGGGACCAAAATGCAGGAAGAGCAAAGGCTGCGTGCAGCCACGGCAGCGAATCCAAAGCTGGCCGCTTATGTTTCGGCCTGGGACGACATCGCGAAAGTTCAGCAAGTGCGCTCGCAGCTCTTTGTGCGAAACGCGTCATTGGGCGGACGCTCCTTCCGGGCGGGTTTGCTAGGTGATGCGGTCACGCTGGTGCGTGCCGCGGCCGAGCGCACCAAGCCCAACCGTGAACGCCTGCCTGAGTATACGGACAAAGCGTTGGTCAACGTGCAGCAGCAGTTGACGGCTGCTGTCCCGGTTTACAAGGATCTGGAGGAGCTTGACCTCGCATTTCTATTCACCGTGGTTCGGCGCGACCTGGGAGCCGACGACACGTTCGTGCGAAAGATGCTGGGCAAGGAATCTCCCGAACAACTGGCGCACAGGCTGGTGACCGGTACGCATTTGGAGGATCCGAAGGTTCGGGAAGAGCTGTACAAGGGCGGTCAAAGCGCAGTGGATGCGTCGAACGATCCGATGATCCGCTTCGCGGCTTCGATTAACGACGACCTGCTGGCAGTGCGCAAAGACTACGAGGCGCGCGTGGACGCTCCGACACGATCCGCTGCCGAGAAGATTGCGAAAGCGCGCTTTGCAGTTTACGGGACCAGTGTCGATCCGGACGCGACTTTTACTCTGCGCCTGACCTATGGGACCGTGAAAGGCTTCGAAAACGCCGAGGGCAAGTTTGTTGAGCCTTACACGAGCATCGGAGGCCTGTTCGAGCGGGCAACCGGAGCGCTGCCGTACGCGTTGCCGGAAAGCTGGCTCAAGGCCAAAGCGTCGCTGAATCTGTCGATGCCGATGAATCTGTCGACCACGAACGACACAACCGGGGGCAATTCTGGTAGCCCTATGATCGACAAGGACGCTAACGTCGTCGGCCTGCTTTTTGACGGGAACATTTTCTCCCTGGGCGGCGACTACGGCTACGACGCGGTGAAGAACCGCTCCATTGCGGTGGACAGCCGCGCTCTGCTTGATGGGATGCGGAAGGTCTACCACATCGATCGAATCGTCGATGAGATCGAGGCGGCGCGAAAGTAGGAAGCAACTCTGGCTCCGGCCTGCGAAGAGACGACTCGCAGGCTGGGCTATTTAAGTGTGGTTGAGGTCAAGAGCCGCCGGTTAGACGGCAACGCCACTAGCGAGCAACTTGCCGACCTGATCTCCGGAGCGGTCCAAGCCCACTCCCGCTCCGCCACACAGTCTGAAGCGCAGAGAAATCTTTCCGAATTCCTCCGGAAATTGCAGAAAATGGGCGCGATTTCGCTATACTTAGGCTAAAATCGGACCGGAGAAAGTGCACTTCTGAACGCTGCAGGTGAAGATCTGTAGCGTTTTTCTCTGGAGGGCACCAGAGCAGTCCGGTTTCGAAGACTCCCATCAGGCGAATGCAATGCGATCGAAAACCGATCACATGGCGAAGCAACTTGACTTTGTCAGCGCGTGAAGCTCCGCCGTGTTGAAACGTAAAACTTCCGCTGGCACATTGTCGCCAAGCTCGCTTCATGATGGCCACAGCTGTCCACAGTTGTATAAAGCGAGTGAACGCACAAACACATGTAGGTTTCGAGCTTAGGCGATCTTAGGGTCGCGGGTCGCGCC
>PLBX01000208.1:0-141 GCA_003135495.1 Acidobacteriaceae bacterium
TTTCTTGAACATGATCGGCTACAGCCGAGACGATCTGGTCGCAGGCAGACTTGACTGGACGAAAATGACGCCACCCGAGCATCTTCCGAAAGACACGCACGCTTTGGAGCAACTTGGAACGCAGGGGTTCTGCACGCCATT
>PLBX01000208.1:148-8379 GCA_003135495.1 Acidobacteriaceae bacterium
CGTGCTGGATTTATCCGATTTGAAGCGAGTCGAAGCTGAGCTGCATAAATCGCATGAGGAACTGGAGCAGAAAGTAGAGGAGCGCACTCAGGCGCTTACCGCGAGTCTAGCCACTCTCGAATCGGAAGTAGAAGTACGCAGGAAAACGGAAGAGCAGCTACGAGTGCTGTCGGCTCGCCTGCTTCGTGCCCAGGATGAAGAGCGCCGCCGTATTGCGCGCGACTTGCACGACAGCACTGGGCAAACTCTCACCGCTCTGAAAATGACGCTGGCTTCTCTTGCGAACCTTGTAGCGAGTGTTCCACACGCTTCGGACGTGCTCAGTGATATGGAGACGTTAGCCGACCAGGCACTGCAGGAGATTCGGACAACATCGCATCTGCTGCATCCGCCGCTGCTCGACGAGGTAGGGTTCTCATCCGCAGCCGAGTGGTATGTGGAGGAGTTCACGAAACGGAGCGGGATCAAGACGAGCCTCGAACTTTCCGCGACTCCCCGGTTAACGAAAGGCGCGCAACTTGTGCTCTTTCGAGTTCTGCAGGAGAGTTTAACGAACGTCATCCGGCATTCGGGCAGCCCAACGGCGGACATAAAGTTATGCTCCGATGATGAGAATGCCATTCTGTCCGTCAGAGATAGCGGCAAAGGCATCCCTTCCGAGAAGCTCACCAGTTTTCACGAAACCGGGGCAGGGGTTGGGGTTGGTTTGGGTGGAATGAAGGAGCGCGTGAGGGAGTTGGGCGGCCGCCTGAAGATCGTCAGCGATAGCACCGGCACTTGTGTGACTGCAACACTGCCACAGCCGAAAGCTGAACAATCCACTCATGATCAAGCTCGCGGAAAAGTGGCGCCATTCGCTTTGCAGCCCCAACACGACGAGGCGGGTGGCCCCGATCACCGAAAGTATATAACTGGCTCCTTATTATTTGGACCAAGACAATTGGGGGGGTGCCCCTCAATAAGAGCGAAGGCGCTGTAAAGGGCAAAGATGTCCTGTACAGTGAGCGCCCAATCAACTTTGCGGTCTAGTTTTCACCGACCAAGGGCACCCGCGGGTGGCCCCGATCACCAAAAGCACGACGGCTCCTACTGTTTTAAATCAAAATAGCTAGGGGTGCCCCCCTTCTCGCGCTTTTCGAGAAGGGGGCTTTCCCGATCGCCAATCCCGCGGGCTCTTTACGCAGGCAGGCTGCCGAATCTTCATCTTCAGAACTTCCCAATCGCATAGCATAATGCCAACCTATGAACCGCACCGAAATGCTCCGCCGCATCGCCTCCCACCCCGCACCCTGGGACATCATCATCGTCGGCGGCGGAGCCACCGGAGTCGGCGTGGCCATCGACGCCGCGTCTCGCGGATACGATGTCCTGCTCCTCGAGCAGAGCGACTTCGGCAAAGGCACCTCCAGCCGCAGCACGAAACTCGCTCACGGCGGAGTCCGCTACCTCGAGCAAGGCAACATCGGACTCGTCATGGAGGCGCTCAAAGAGCGCGGTCTGCTGCTGCAAAACGCGCCTCACATCGTGCACGATCGCGCCTTCGTCGTCCCCAACTACGATTGGTGGGAGGCTCCCTTCTACGGTCTCGGCCTCAAGCTCTATCAATTACTCGCCGGCAAATACGGCTTCGGAACCTCGCGCATCCTCTCCAAAGATGAAACGCTGGCTCATCTCCCCACCCTAAAAAAAGAAGGCCTGCGCGGCGGCGCCGTTTACTACGACGGGCAATTCGATGACGCCCGCCTGCTCATCCACATGGTGTTCACCGCCTTCGAGCAAGGTGCCACACTGCTCAACTACACCGAAGTCACCGGACTGACAAAAGACGCGCAAGGCTTCGTCAACGGAGTCAAAGCCCGCGACGCAGAAACCGGAAACGAATTTCAAGCCGCCGCAAAAGTAGTAGTTAACGCCACCGGAGCCTTCAGCGACGCGCTGCGCCTGAAGGCCGAGCCCACTGCAAAGTCAATGATCGCCCCGAGCCAGGGCATTCACCTCGTCTTCGATTCCAGTTTTCTGCAAGGAGAAAGCGCCGTCATGGTCCCCCACACCAGTGACGGCCGCGTTCTGTTCGCGATCCCATGGCATGGACACACGCTGGTAGGAACCACCGACACTCCCGTCACCGCCGCCACTCTCGAGCCCATCGCCACGGAACAAGAAATCGATTTCATCTTATCGACCGCCGCGGAATATTTAACGAAGACTCCGAAGCGCAGTGACGTGCTAAGCGTGTTCGCCGGAATTCGTCCGCTAGTCGGGACATCCGCAAACGCAACCGGCGTGGCAAAGACCGCGTCCCTCTCCCGCGATCACGTCATCCACATCGATCGCTCCGGCCTCATCACCGTCACCGGAGGCAAATGGACGACCTACCGTCAGATGGCCGAAGATTGCGTCGATCAGGCCGCCACGCTGGCGCAGTTGCCGGAAATCCCGTGCGCCACGCACCAATTGCGCATCCACGGCTTCCGCAATTCCGCAACAGAAGGAGCTGCGAAACAATTTCCCTCGCTCACAATCTACGGATCCGACGCAAGCAAGATCCGCAAACTCATCAACGCCGACCCAAAGTTAGGCGAACAACTCCACGCCGCACTGCCTTACATCAAGGCGGAAGTAGTCTGGGCCGTGCGCGAAGAAATGGCCCGCACCATAGAAGATGTTCTGGCCAGACGCCTGCGGGCCCTATTCCTAAACGCCCGCGCAGCATTAGAAATGGCCCCAGCGGTAGCCAGCCTCATGGCCGCAGAACTGTCCTGGGATGAGCCGATGCAGGCGAAGCAGCTATCCGCATTCCGCGAAGTTGCGTCCAACTACATCCTGAAAAGTTAGTGGAGCGCCGGACGTCCCCGCCCAGCCAACGGCGAGACGGCCGTTTCTCCATCGTCCTCATAAGAACGCCCAAATTACCAAACTTAGACGTAAGATGTTCGTGCGACCTTCCAACAGGAGAAGCG
Organism: Acidobacteriaceae bacterium; assembly: GCA_003135495.1. Lineage (GTDB taxonomy): Bacteria > Acidobacteriota > Terriglobia > Terriglobales > Acidobacteriaceae > Acidiflorens. Next base: position 3,109 of record PLBX01000208.1, read on the forward strand.
CCATGGCCGAAGCCCCACAAAACTATTCCCATCACACCCGTTGGGATCCGCTCTTCCACTTTTTCATCCTCCCCGTCTTCGCCATCACATTAATAATGACCATCGTCCACGTAGTGCGAAGACCAGATCTGCATTCCGCCTGGCTGATCGTAATCACCGTCGCAGCCATGACCGCGATTTTCAAAATCCGGCTCTACGCGCTAAAAAATCAAGACCGCATAATCCGCCTGGAAGAACGCTTGCGCCTGGCCACGCTAATCGATCCCGCCCTGCGCAGCCAAATCGCGGCCCTAACCGAATCGCAATTAGTAGCCCTGCGCTTCGCGTGCGACGCCGAACTCCCCGCGCTAGCCGCCCGCGCCATCAACGAAAAACTCGCCGCCGCCGAAATAAAAAAATCAATCCAAACCTGGCGTCCCGATCATTGGAGAGTCTAAATAACCGAGAGTCTGAAGAAGTGAGAGTCTAAAGAATTATCTGGAAGTCTCAACCACACTGTCATCCTGAGCGTAGCAACTCCTTCGCGAACGCGAAGTAGTTGCGAAGTCGAAGGACCCCTACCCCACCACCAAAGTCCGCGCAGCCCTTTGCCGTAACTAAGAGCTGACAGCTGACAGCCGCCCCTACGCCTTCAAATACCAAGGCACATTCACAATATTAATCCGCTTATCCCCGCCCAACAGCAGCAGTGCCGTCAGCATCTGCCCCCGCTGGTTGTGCAGGAAGTAGTGATACCAGTGCCGCTCCACCATCGAAGCAATCACCACCGCCACCGTCCGTCCCGGATTCTCCTTCTCCACCTTCAACACATAAACCACTATCGGATGAATCACCAGCCGATACGGTGACGGCAACGTCACCATCTTCGGAAGGTTCACGCCATCTGCCTGCTCCGCGCCGCTTAGCCAGTCCGGCTTGCCTTCATCAGCATCGCAGCTCACATGCACCGCCTCCACATCCGGAGACAGTGTCATGGCAAACCGCAACGCTTTTTCCGTAGCCGCATTCCAAACATCCACCGGCACAATCGCAATCGGAGGTTTCAATCCCCGAGTCCTCAGCACAGCGCTGCTCTTCACCGCAAGTTCTCGCTCCACGCGTTCGTAGTGCCGCCGCACGTGGTTCATGAAGATCAGCAGTAGAGGAAGCAACAGCACGACGACCCACGCTCCCTCCGCAAACTTCGCCACCACAATCACGATCACCGTAATTCCGGTGGCCAGCGCTCCGAGCCCGTTGACCAGCATCCCGCCCGCCAGCGCGCCGCCCTTCGCATTTTTCCGCCAGTGCCCCACCATCCCCGCCTGCGACAAAGTGAAAGCCAGAAATGCACCCACCGCAAACAGAGGAATCAACCGGTCAGTAACGCCGCGAAATAAAATCAGCAACAGCGCCGCCAGAATCGCCAGCGCCCAGATGCCCTGCGAAAACACCAGCCGCCGCCCGCGCGTCGTCAAAGAATGCGGAAGATAATTGTCCCGCGCCACCATCCGGCACAGCCGCGGAAAATCCGCAAACGAAGTATTCGCCGACAAGCACAGCACCAGCAGCACCGAGAACATCGTCACATCGTAGAAAATTCCCTTGCCCGCCACCGCCGCCGTCAACATCGACAACACACTCTGATATCCCGGAGCTCCGGGATCCGTCGCCATGATCCCGTAATAAGGAAGCAGAAACGCAATCCCGCCCAGCAGCACAATCAGCATCGCAATAATCGCCGTCAACGTAGTTCGAGCCGCTTTAACCACCGGCTCGCGAAACGCCTGCACGCCATTACTTACCGCCTCCACGCCCGTCAACGCGGTGCATCCCGAAGCGAACGCCTTCACCAGGATCCAGATCCCTACCGCCTGCAACGTTCCCTGAACTTGTTTCGGCGGCGGCACCACCGCCATCGGATGTCCGCCCGACGCCACCACCTTATAAAGCCCGACCAAAATCACAATCACCAGCGTCCCCACAAATAAATATGTAGGAGCAATGAACGCCGTCCCCGCCTCTTTGATTCCCCGCAGATTTACGATCGTCAATATCGCCAGCACGCCGAGACACATCGTCAACGTATGCGGCTGCAACGACGGCACCGCCGAAACCAATGCCCCGATGCCCGCGGAAATTCCCACCGCCACATTCAGCAGATAATCGATCATCAGAGCCGCGCCCGCCAGCAGCCCCGCCCGGTCGCCGAGGTTCTCCTTAGCAACCGTGTACGATCCTCCGCCATTCGGATAAGCCGCAATCGTCTGCCGATAACTAAAGTAAACAATAATCAGGAGCGCAATAATCGCCGCCGTCAGCGGCACAATGTAATGCACGCCGAGCAACCCGAGCGGCAGCAGAATCGTCAACGCCGCCTCCGGCCCATACGCCGCCGAGCTCAAAGCATCCAGCCCAAACGTCGGAATCCCCTGCATCGGAGATATCCGCTCCCCCTCATCCTCCCAAGAAGCCAAAGGCCGCCCAAACAAAACGTTAACCAATCCCATCAGTAATCACCCAAATAGATTCTACGTAGCGACGGACGCATTCGTCCCTCCGCCCGAAGCATCATCTCAGATGCACCGCCCCTGTGGCGCGGACACTCCTGTCCGCGGCCTTTGATCTTGCTTTTGCCGTTGCGTTTGCTCTTGGGGATTACTTTATGCGGTCCGAAAATTCAACCTGTCGGCCCCGGACTCAACAAAGTAACAAGTGGGAAACCCCCGCCAATCTGTCTGGCCTTTTCAAGCAAAATCGTCATCCTGAGAGCGGCATCCGAGCCAAAATAGCTCCGTCATCAAAGACGATCCAGGCGAGTCAATATCTCAAATGCGGCAGTCACTCTCGCATCAAGGGGATAATTTTTATTTGCCAGCACCACAACCTAAAAGTTCATACTTAACCTTAGAAATTCCCACCGCAAGGCTCATCTACACCCTAGGTCAGCACCAAATCAACCCAAAATAGCTTCTCGAGCTATCCCCGTCTCCACTTATTACTCCCCAGATTCCTCCTCATCTTGTTACTCCTAGATTCCCTTGTCATCCTGAGCGCCGCCCGGACCAAGAGCAAAGCGATTGGCCCGGCGAAGTCGAAGGACCCCTACCGACAAGCCGGCCCTTCGCGGCATGCGTCCGTCCCATTGCCCTAGCTAAGCGTAAAACTCACGGTTACTAAAGAATCGTCTGATGACAGAGCGTACGATATAGACTATTCTTGCAGGTCGTTATGGCGAACCGCAACAACAAGGTACTCGAACTACCGAACTACTCTCCGATAGAGGCAGTTCGATACTTCCATATCCCGGTTTCGACACTCGCCTATTGGACCGAAGAACCGAACGCGCTTGTGACTCTTCCCTCGCGACGCCCACGGTTGCTATCGTTCAAGAACCTAGTGGAATTGTATGTACTCGAGGGCTTACGCAAAATCCACGGAGTACATACATCCCGGATAAGGTCTGCCGTTGATTTCTTGTTGCAGACCGAGAGGTCCCGCCACCCGCTCGCAGATTACGACATCAGAACCGAAGGCAAGAATGTCGTTTTCTACAAGAAAGGCAAGCCCCTCATAAATGCGTCGCTCTGGGGACAATATGAGATGGAGCCTATCATTAGCGGCTACCTTCATCGTGTCGAAAGAGATCCACATGGCGTTGCATGCAGACTGTTCCCATACACCAAGCGTGAACAAATAGAGCAAAAATTGCAATCACCGCAGACGGTGGAAATTAATCCTGCCGTTTGCTTTGGGCTACCAGTTTTGGCTGGGTCAAGAATCACGACTGGCTTTTTGGCTAGCCGATATCGCGGTGGGGACTCGGTTTCGTCGATAGCAAATAGCTATGGTAGACCCGTGGCAGCGATCAAAGAAGCAATCGAATGGGAACTCGGCAAAAACCTCCGCGAAGAGGCAGCGTAGTTACACTTTCTACCTCGACGAAAATTGGGACTGTCCTGAGGTAAAGACCGAACTCCACAAGGCCGGGATTCGCTACCGCATCTACAAACAAGATGTGGCTGCTAACATTGGAACCTCCGACGACGCTTTTCTTCCGAAGGTAGGCACTCACGGCTGGATACTCATTACCGCCGACTGGCATCAACGCTACCGTCCGAGAGAAATTGAAGATATTCGCCGCTACAGAGTTAGGCACTTTGCAATGCCGGGAAACTTAGGCGCAAAGGCAATGGCGCAACTTTTGGCCGCAGCGAAAAATAACATTCGCGCGTGTTGCCGAGACAACGAGCCGCCCATCAGTGCGACCGTCCTAAAAAACAGTTGCGTTAAGCTCTTAATGGACGCAAGGGGCAGACTGTTCGACCGCCGCGAAGAAAAGTTGTATTGCAAGGGGAGAGTCACCACCCGGGCACCCTACTGAAATCCTACTTCCCCCGCAGCATCCCCACCACCCGATCGAAATCCTCTAGCGTCCCGTACTCAATCGTGATCTTCCCTTTGCCTTTGCGATCGCGAATTCGCACCCTCATCCCCAGTACCACCTCCAGCGAACGCTGCGCCGCGCGTACGTTGGGATCGACCCATCGTGCTCCGCCTTCTTTTGGTTCAGCCGCTTCGGCCTTGGCGATGTGGCTGTCCATAACCATCTCTTCGAGCAGCGCCACCGACATTTTTTTCGCGATCACTACCCGCGCCACTTTTATGATCTGGCTCTCGTCGCTCAACGACAGCAACAGGCGCGCGTGGCTGTATGACAACTCTTTGTTTCGCAGCGCCGCCTGCACCTCCTGTGGTAGTTTCAGCAGCCGCAAATAATTCGACACCTGCTCGCGCGAAACGCCCACACGTTTTCCAATTTCTTCCTGCTTCAGCCCGAATTGCGTGCTCAGTTTAGCGAACGCCTGAGCCTGATCGAGACAATCAAGATCCTGCCGCTGCAGGTTCTCGACCAGCGTCATCTCCGCTGCCTGCTGCTCCGAGACGCGCTTCACGATGGCCGGGATCGTCGGCTTCCCTGCAAGCTTCGACGCGCGAAAACGCCGCTCGCCCAGAATCAGGATGAAGCGCTCTTTGTCTTTGCCATCTGAATAAACTTCCGGCCGAACCGATGGCCGAACCACAATCGGCTGCAACACCCCTTGCACCTGAATCGATCCCGCCAGGTCCGACAGCGCCCTCTCCTCGAACTCCGTCCGCGTCTGGTAAGGATTCTGCTCAATCTGATCAAGCTCAAGCAGCAGTACTTCGCCATCCAAAATTCGTCCCGCAGCCGAAGCCTGCAAACTATCCACAACCTCCGAATCCGGTGGAGCGACGGGCGTCCCCGCC
>PLBX01000316.1 GCA_003135495.1 Acidobacteriaceae bacterium
TCGCCGACAGTTCTGCTCTTGCGGTCGCGGTGGTCCTGATACCCAAGATCACACCCCGAAGACTTTGCGCGGGCACGTCAAATAAATAAACCTCATCGCCGATTTGCCTAGACGCCTCCGTCAGAGGTCTGATGATCCTCCACTCCCGCTCATACTCCCACTGCTTCAGCTTGCTATAGAAAACGTCGCGCCCGCTCAATTCTGACAGATACGGCGAAGTTGGCTGGTCTAGGTAGCTGACCTTTTGAAGATGATGAAATTCATCTGTTGGTGCCACTTTCGCCGAAAACCACGGATGACTCTCGTCAAACACCAAGACAAACCCTGTGTGATTTGATGCATAGTGCGCCCACATCAAGAGACTGTTTGGATCCTCAGTGAGAGAGAGAATCCCCAAGGCGCCCCCAAGCTTCGCGAAAAGGCTCTCCTTGAGTGTGGGGAAGACCTCCTCGATTAGCTCCATGGCTTGGGCGACCATTGCTGGCTTTAACTGATTGGCCAGTTGCGGGAACAGCGCTCTGTCAGTCGCATTCATGACCGCTTGGTACTTGGCGATTTCAGCAGGCAGCTGGCGCTCTAGCTCTTCGGCGAGGTCTTTAGCGGCGACGTCGGGGCGACGAAATCCGCTTACTAATGGACGGAACTCGAAAGGGTCATTCAGCGCCGTGGGCTGGGTAAAGCGAATAAGAAGGTTTCTCAAAATATCTAGACGATCGGAAGCAATATACTTATACATCGTCACTTCAGCCACCTTCGATCGTCTACGTTAGCAGTTATCCGTTGGGAGCTTACCGTTTTATCACGGTCTGTTCGACCGCAGCGTCTAGTCGATATCCAAACTTCGATAGCAAATGTAACCAGATTTGACTTATATCAAGCCAGAAACCGTTCTTCCACAAAACATACCCCGCCTCCCATATTTCATAGCCTCGCCTGTCAATTCTCTCTATAATAACGGAAGTCGCTTGGCAGCAGCGACTTAGCGGAAGATTTATCCGTGGGAGGGTGGCAGTGAAGTTGCTCATAGAAGATTGGCGTAAAAGGTCTGGTCGCGCCGTGTCTCCACCCGTCCTGATTTGTGAATCGCGAACTATGAACCGCGAATTTGAGGCTCGCTTTACCGCCATCCTGCTGACTCTACTCACGGTAGCAGCGGTGCTGTTCGCTGGATTCAACTATAAGATTGAGCACCAGTCCGCCGTCCCCGATGATGGCGCTTGGTGGATGGAACGAAATGGCCGCGTTGTGGCCGACCGGCTTGAACCAAATGGTCCCGCCGAGCGGGCCGGCGTTAGGCACGGCGATGAGGTTGTCAGTGTTAACGACCGGGCGATAGACAGCGTGGCCGCCGTCACGCGGCAGCTCTACTACTCTGGCGTGTGGTCAAAAGCGACGTATTCCTTGATTCGCGGTTCAGTGCCGCTGGATGTCGAAGTGGTTCTGGTTCCAGCCGAACGCTCCATGAACGATTGGCTGCGCCTGATCGCGCTTATCTACCTCGGCATCGGCCTTTACGTTCTGCTACGTCGCTGGACGGCGGTTGGTTCCACTCACTTCTACATCTTCTGCCTCGTATCGTTTGCCTTTTACTCCTTGCACTACACCGGCAAGTTCAATGTCTTTGACTGGTCTGTCCTCTGGGTGAATGAAGTAGCGTGGCTCCTGCAGCCGGCCCTGTTTCTCCACTTCGTTTTGACCTTTCCAGAGCGGCGCGAATTCATCGGCAAACACCGCTGGATGATTCCGGCTTTCTACGCGCCCGGAGCGGTGCTCCTTGCAATCCAGGTTCTGACCCTCGAGTTCGTTAAAGCCAGCGCTTCTCTGCTCTTCGAACTCAACCGGGTGCACTGGGTTTATCTGACTTCGTTCTTCGCCTCAGCCGCGGCGGTTCTTTGGAGCAACTACCGTCACGCTTCCACTCCGATCCTCCGCCAGCAACTCAAGTGGATTATGCGCGGCACCATACTGGCCATTACTCCATTCACGCTCTGCTATGTGCTGCCGTATTTGCTTGGAGTGATGCCTTCGCCGGCAATGAAGGTATCGGTCCTCTCTCTCGGACTGTTGCCTCTTACGTTTGGATACGCCATTTTCCGCTACCGGTTAATGGATGTGGACTTGATCTTCAAACGCGGCATGGCTTATACGCTGGCCGCGGCGGCCATCGTGGCAACCTACTTCGCAGGCGTGGCTGCCATTGCCGAATTGGTGCACACGCGCGTCCCAAGCTCCGGACCCTACGGTTTGATGGTTGCGATCGTAGTCACCGCGCTTCTTTTTGACCCCGTACGAAAATGGATCCAAGAAAAGCTCGATCAATTCTTTTACCGCACCGGATACGACTACCGGCGCACGCTGATCGAGTTCGGACGCGAATTGAGTTCCGAGACCGACCTCGACAAAATGCTTTCGTCGCTAGTCGATCGGCTGGCGCGGACCTTGCTCGTAGATCGCATCGCGATCTTCCTCGGCAATGCCGACTCGACGAGGTTCGAGCTGTCGAAGTCCTTCGGCATCGCACACGTAACCGGGCTTGATTTGTCTTTTTTGGCAAAGCCGCGCATCGAAGATGCGGTCGGGCATATCTTTTTCGAAAATACGCGTCAATTGCCGCGCGAAAATCCCACCGCTCAGGAAGCCATCGCTCGCCTCGATCTCAACTATTACATCCCCTGCCACGCGCGACAAAAAACTACCGCCTTCCTCGGACTCGGCAAGACGATGGAAGGCGACTTCCTCTCCAGCGAAGACGTCGAGTTGCTCGAAGCGCTGGCCGGCTACATTGGCATCGCGATTCAGAACGGCCGCCTTTATGCTTCGCTCGAGCAAAAGGTCAGCGAGTACGAGCGCCTGAAGGATTTTAACGAGAACATCGTCGAATCCATCAACGTCGGCGTGATGGCTATCGATTTACAGGATCGCATCGAATCCTGGAACTCGCAGATGGAAGTGATGTATGCGCAGCCCCGTTGGCAGGTGGTAGGGCGTTCCCTCAGCGAAGTATTTCCAGCTTCTTTCGTCGAGGAGTTCTACCGTGTCCGGCAGAACCCCGGCATTCACAATCTCTACAAGTTTCGCCTGTCAACTCCCACCGGAGAATCGCGCGTAGTGAATGTTGCGATCGCGCCACTCGTCACGCGCAAATTCAACGTCGTAGGGCGCCTCGTAATTATGGACGACATCACGGAGCGCATCGAACTCGAAGTTCAGCTCACTCAGGCCGACAAGCTCTCGTCGATCGGACTCCTCGCCGCAGGCGTGGCGCACGAAGTCAATACGCCTCTGGCCGTGATCTCCTCTTACACACAGATGCTGGCGAAGGAGTTGCAATCTGATCCCGCCAAGGCAGGCCTGCTCGACAAAATCACCAAGCAAACATTCCGCGCCTCCGAAATTGTGAACAACCTCCTGAACTTCTCGCGCACCACCGGCACGGAATTGACGGAGATCAGTCTTAACAAAGTAATTACCGATACGCTCGCACTACTTGAACACCAATTTAAGGTGGCTCATATCCGAGTGAAAAGCGAACTGTACGAAAACCTCCCGCTAATCCAGGGTAGCGCCGGCCGCCTGCAGCAAGTGTTTCTGAATTTGTTTCTAAACGCCAAAGATGCTATGTCTGGCGGCGGTGTGCTGCACATAGCTACGTCGAACGGCGACTTCGTCAGCGTTCGTGTTTCTGACACCGGTTCAGGAATCGCACAGGAGAATGTTCACCGCATCTACGATCCTTTTTTCACGACTAAGACTTCGCCCGTCGACGGCCAGAATCGCGGAACCGGTCTTGGGCTTTCTGTAACCTACGGCATCATTCAGGAACACGCAGGCCATATTCGCGTGGAGAGCCGCCCCGGCGAAGGCACCACCTTCACCTTGGATTTTCCCCTGATATCGACGAGGAAGGCAGTCCATGTCTGATTTAGCAATCTCCGAAGTTACTCCAATTACGCGCCGCAGCACGCCGCCGGAAATCCGGCCGCAAAGCGCGGGCAGAATCCTGATAATCGACGACGAAGCGGCCATCCGGGAATCGCTCGAGACCCTACTCCATCTTGAAGGCTATACCGTTGTTGTCGCGGGCACTGGTCGCGAAGGTCTGGCCCAAATCGGAGAGCGTTCCTTTGATGTAGTGTTGCTGGACCTCGCCCTCCCCGATAAAAATGGAATGGAAGTTCTCGCGGACATTCGGCTACTGCACCCGCAACAGGCAGTTATCATGATCACCGCTTATGGAACGGTGGAGAACGCAGTTCGCGCCATGCAGTCCGGCGCGACGAACTTCATCCAGAAGCCGTGGGACAATGAGAAACTCCTGGCCGATGTGCGCGCTGCCGTCGCCCGCCAGAAAGCGGAAGAAGAAAACGTCCAACTGAAACGTGCGCTCAAGCAGCGCTATAACTTTGAGCATATTGTCGGCAAGAGCGAACCCATGCTCAAAATTTTCGACCTGGTCGCTCAAGTAGCGCCCAGCCGATCGACCGTGCTGCTGCAGGGCGAAAGCGGTACCGGCAAAGAACTGATCGCGAAAGCGATTCACCTGAATTCAACTCGTCGCGATCGGCCGTTCGTTCCCGTCAACTCTGGTTCCACCCCAGCCGATCTGCTCGAATCGACGCTGTTCGGCCATGTCAAGGGTGCGTTTACCAGCGCCGTTACCTCGAAAAAAGGATTGTTCGAAGTCGCAGACCGAGGCACTCTCTTTCTCGACGAGATCGGCACTATGACCATGGACACGCAGAGCAAGATTCTGCGCGTATTACAAGACCGCAAGTTCATGCATCTCGGCGGCGTGCAGGAAATTCAAGCGGACGTACGTATCATTGCCGCCACCAATGTGGACTTAAGGCAGATGGTGCGGGAAGGCAAGTTCCGAGAAGACCTGTTCTACCGTCTCAATGTAATCAGCATCGATCTCCCGCCGCTGCGACAGCGTCGCGAAGATATTCCGCTCCTTGTCCACCATTTCCTGAAAAAATATTCTGATGAAAACGAGCTCCCACTGCGCAACATGAGCCTCGAAGCCTTACGTCCACTGGTCAGTTACTCGTGGCCTGGCAACGTCCGCGAACTGGAGAACACCGTGGAACGCGCAGTGGTGCTCTCTTCCGGCACCGAAATCGGTGTGGACCTGCTTCCCGACCATGTCGTTGGCCGCGGAAGTGCAGTGCCAGCAATGGATGCTAGCCCTGGAGCGACGCTGTTCAGCATCGTCGAAGACTGCGAGCGGCGCATCATCATCGACATGCTGGAACGTTGTAGCTGGAACCAGACCGAGGCGGCAGAGCGCTTCCACGTCCCGCTCTCTACTCTCAACCAAAAAATCAAGCGTTTGAGCATCGAAATCAAGAAAAAGAATCGCGAGATTGCCTAGGCGTTTCCCTTTTTTGCGCTTGCCGCGTTCCACCTCACTCGCGGCAAGCCGCATCTTTGCGGCAAATCAATCTGCTATAGTTCCCTCAGCAGTCGTTTCTCAGCCGCGGTTCCTGAACACCAATGGCCTTCGAACTCGAACTGTTTTCGCCGGTTGAAGTCGCCAAAGATTTTGCACTGGCGGTTCAGGAATACACGCTGCTTGCCGTCCAGTCCCTCGCCAATTTCTTTCGCCGCCCTCTTTACATGGGAGACATGCTGCAACAAGCCGACTTGGTCGGCGTCGGCTCCCTGCCCATCGTCATTCTGACCGGACTTTCCGTCGGCGCGCTGTTGGCCCTGAATTCAGCCAGCACTCTTCAGAGGTTCGGCGGAATCACGCTCATCGGTCAATTAGTGTCGCTTGGCATGGTTACAGAACTCGGCCCGCTCATTACCGGGCTCATGGTGGCTGGTCGAAACGCATCTGGCATGGCAAGCGAATTGGGCTCGATGGTCGTCACCGAGCAGATCGATGCCATGCGTGCGCTCGGTACCGATCCCATGAAGAAACTGGTGACACCGCGGGTCACCGCGACCGTCTTCATGCTGTTCTTCCTCAGCGTTATTTCGGATCTGGTCGGACTGGCCCGCGGACTCATGGTGGCCAAGCTATTCCTCAGTCTCGATGCCCGTCAGTACTGGAGCAATGCCTGGCAGGTGCTCGTTCTTCAGGATGTCTTCATGGGACTGTTCAAACCAGTCTTATTCGGCTTCATCATCGCGACGGTCGGCTGTTACTACGGCATGACCGCGCGCGGCGGCACGCAAGGCGTTGGCCGGGCCACGACGCAGGCGGTGGTGGCCGCTTCCGTGTTTATCCTGGTCACCGACTTCTTTG
>PLBX01000358.1 GCA_003135495.1 Acidobacteriaceae bacterium
TCCCAGCTGAGCTATAGCCCCACTCGCGTGGTAAATTTCTTTTCGATTTTATCAGCCATCATTGCATTTCGCCTAAACACTCTCCGATATTTGCTCCGCCTCATCGGGATCTCAAGGCTGCGCGCGGTGGTACCGCGCCAGTGCTCATCCCATAGTGCCTCAACACGACGCTATATAATTCGTATGTGAGTTCTTTAAAAGTAAAACAAGTGGCTTCGGCGGATTTTCCTACGCGCTGGGGTCATTTCCTTATTCACGGATTTACCACTCGCGCTTCCGCCTCAGGCGATGCCGGCAAGACCGAAGAGGCTGTGGCGCTGGTGATGGGCGAGGTCCACTCCGGCTCGCCGCTCGTGCGCATTCACTCGCAATGCCTGACTGGCGATGTCTTTGGCTCGCTGCGCTGCGATTGCCGTCAACAACTCGAAATGGCGCTCTCCATGATAGCCGAGGCGGGATCAGGCGTCCTGATCTACGAACAGCAGGAGGGGCGCGGCATTGGGCTGATGGCCAAGCTCCAGGCCTACGCGCTCCAGGACAGCGGATTCGATACCGTAGAAGCGAATGAACGCCTGGGTTTCAAGCCCGATCAGCGCGAGTTCCTCATGCCAGTCGAAATTCTAAAGGCGTTGGATATTCAGCGTGTGCGTTTGCTCTCGAATAATCCTGACAAAGTTGCCGCTCTCGAACGTGCCGGTATCCGGGTGACAGAGCGCGTGCCCTGCGAGATTGCACCAACCGAACATACGCAGGAATATTTGGATACGAAAAGGGATAAGTTGGGGCATTTGTTTAGTCGCCGCAGCCAGCATTAATTATTTCAACAACCGCTTTAATTCATCGCGATTTTTAACCGGCAGGCCTCGTATTGCTGCGCGTGCCAGCGCCACATAAACGTCCCGTGCTCCCGGCCGTTTTTTCAGCGCCAAGAGGTGCCCCGCGACTGTCTCCGCGTCCCCACGAATTAAAGGCCCACTGAAAGACCTGGCCGAGCCGAGTCGCGAGTAGTTTGCCAAGGTCTGGCGAATGATAGGAAGACTCATGCGGCGAGCCTGTTCGCGACTAAGGCCGGCGCCACGAGCAGCCGCTTCGAGTGTCACCAAAAACGCCAGCAGAAGTGGCGAAGTCATAGTGGCCCATGCGTGATAGGCTGCTTTCCGCGACGATGGAAGCGAGAAACTTTCACCGCCCAACTTGCTCACTATCGTTTTTGCCACTTGCTTGGCCGCGCCATCTCCCTCAAGGGCAAAAGCCACTTCCGCTAATGAAGGATGCGCCCCGCGAACAAACGTCATCAGCGGATGGACGGATGCGACGGCTATCCCAATCTCTCGCAATGAATCAAGTTCTTCGCTCAACAGCGCGCCGCTGGAATGAAACGCGAAGCTAGGATGCGCTCGGTTCTTGGCGGCCGCTAGAACTCTTAGTCGATTTGCCACACTCGACGCGGCCCTGCGAATTTCGCGATCGGGAACGCAAAACCAAAGTATCGAGGCATCGAGAGATGCTCGATCGGCGGTCGTAGCGTGCGCTCCGACCTTCATCGCCAGCGAGCGAGCACGGCGAAGCGACCCCGGCAAATCGCGCGCCACGATTTCGCTTACTGTGAACCCGGCACCACGCAATGCTACGGCCAGAAAAGTTGCGAGCCTCCCTGCACCAACAATGGCAACGGAACCTGTTCTCGTCATTTTCTCGTCATTTTCCGATCCTTTTCCGATCATCTTCCGATCAAAGAGCGCGCGCGTGAAGAACTCGCGCCGTTTTTCATGATCGCGTTTCCGCCCACCGGCGCAGCATACCTTATATTGTTGTCATGCCGAAATCGCAGAAAACGCAATCAACAAAGGCCCGTGTTATCTCATCCCGCATCAGCTACCGGGGACCGGTCTTCAGCGTAACCACCGACGAAGTCGAGGAGCCCGGCGGCGTTCGCGCGCGCCGCGATGTTGTTCGGCATTCTGGCTCCATCGTGATCTTGGCGGTGGATGAATCGGCATCCATGCCCGCAAAGAAAAAGATGCGACCCGAGCCCCGCATCCTACTCGAGCGCCAGTATCGCCACGCCGCCCAGTCCATGATGTGGGAACTCCCCGCCGGGCGTATCGACGATGGCGAAACCGCCCTCACCGCCGCGAAGCGCGAGCTGCTGGAAGAAACCGGCTATAGCGCACGCCGGTGGAAGCGGATTCTCCATTTTTACGTCAGCCCAGGTTTTCTTGACGAAACCATGACCATTTACTTAGCCCAAGGTCTAAAAGCCGGAGAAGCCCATCCCGAGGAAGACGAGAGAATCGAAACCCATTTCTTTCCCTTATCGGAAGCGCAACAGATGGCCCTGAACAACCGCATCCGCGACGCCAAAACCATAGCCGGAATTCTATGGCTGGCCCAAGCCACGACCAAAAATAAAAATCACTAGCACTCAAATATACAAATCACCCGACCAGCTCTTCCTTCGTGTACCTTAGCGCCCTTAGTGGTAAAGGTTCCTGCCGCGCCTTGCTGTTAAAGGTTCTAGCCTCCCCATGCCAAGCCCCACGCGCGTTGTGATGCAAATCCTTGACAGCCTCGCCAAGGAGCAGCACAATGCCTACACATTTTCGCGGACCTTTTGGAATCGCGGTTTGTTGGGAGACCCGCGGAAAGAGGGGGCGCACGTGGAACGTTTGAAAGGCACCGTCAAGTGGTTCAACAACGCCAAGGGATACGGCTTCCTCGGTCGTGACGATGGACCCGATGTTTTCATCCATTACAG
>PLBX01000192.1:0-212 GCA_003135495.1 Acidobacteriaceae bacterium
CTGGATGCCATGCAACGGCTCTATACAAGGGACGAATACCTGGAGCGCATCTCCTGGATTCAATCAGCGCGACGCGACATATCTCTCACTAGCGACCTGATCGTTGGTTTTCCGGGCGAGACAGAAAAAGAATTTGAAGAGACTTTGTCGTTGATGGATGTGGTCGGATATGACAGCGTGTTTACATTCAAATATTCGCCGCGGCCGAATAC
>PLBX01000192.1:219-8631 GCA_003135495.1 Acidobacteriaceae bacterium
GCCGCCCGCGGCCAGTGGGTTGGCCGCACGTCGCAGATTAAGGTCATGAACTTCACTGCTCCGGATGGCATCGGAGTGAAGACTGGAAGCTACGTGCCCGTGCGTGTGACGGCTTGTTTTCCTAATAGTCTGGTGGGAGAGTTGGCTTAGATAAGGTTAGAGGTTAGAGGTCAGATTGCAAAAGTGAAAAACCTCATTTGGAACATTGGGCTTTAACTTTTGCAATCTGACCTCTAACCTCTAACCTGACGGCATTCCGGTTGTGGGTTCGATGTTGAGGAGATTAATGGAAGTAGAGATGAAAATTCGCGGGCTGATGATGGATCCGGTATCGAACATGCCCATCGTGTTGCTCAAGGATGTTGGTGGCGATACGGTGCTGCCGATCTGGGTGGGCGTGTATGAAGCGAACGCCATCGCGCTGGAAATTGAAAAGGTCAGCACGCCGCGTCCCATGACCCACGACTTGATCAAGAATGTGCTCACTGGCCTCGACGCGCTGGTGCATAAAGTTGTGGTGACAGAACTGAAAGAAGACACGTTCTACGCCGTGATTTGGCTGGAAAGGGAAGGCCAGGTTATCAGCATCGATTCCCGTCCGTCCGACGCCCTGGCATTGGCTTTGCGCGTCGATTGCCCGATCTTTGTCGAAGAGGAAGTTCTGAAAAACTCGAAGCAGTCGGCGAACCCAGTGCCGGCCGTGAGTAGCGAAGAACTGCGCAAGTGGCTTGAAGATCTCGGCGATGACGATCTCGGCAAGTACAAGATGTAGGAAGCTGTCAGCTGTCAGCTNNTGTCAGCTCTCAGTTGTAAGGTGAGAGGTCATAGGTCAGATTGCAGAAGTTACCCCCACCCCGACCGGTTTTACCTCTGCAATCTGACCTTTAACCTCTGACCTTATATGCCTGATTCCGCCGAACAACTGCAGCAACTTTATCTTGCAGGATTCGAACTCCAGACATTTGACCGGTATCCGAAGTGCGTCGGCGTGATGCGCGATGGCTGCATCGCGCTACTCGTTCCGGGCGTGGACGGTTTGCAAGTTCTCGGAACTCCAGGCTGGCGCATGGGCGAAGTCATGGGAGTGCTGACGGAATTGGATGGACGAAAAGTGTTTCAGGCCAAGAACGAAATCGTGGAAGCTACGGGAGAGCGGATGGATGCGCTTGAGAAGTTCCGCGACGAACTCGGTCGAATGCTGCACCCCGCATAATCTTGATGGAGCCCCTAGGTCCTTCAAATTGACTAGGGATATACTAATGTATATACTTAGTTGTGGGGGAGGGAACCATGGCTAGCGCCAAGGCACAACTGGTGAAATGGGGAAATAGTCAGGGGGTTCGCATCCCCAAGACGATCCTGCGGCAGGTCAACCTGAAAGAGGGTGAAGAAGTTGAAATTCGGGTTGAGGATGGTCGCATTTGGCTGGAGCCCCGAAGACGGCAGCCCTCACTGGAAGCATTAGCGCAGAAGATTACCTCAAAAAATCGACATCGCGAGCAAGATTGGGGTAAGCCCATCGGCAACGAAGCATGGTAGATGCCAGCTACGTGCCCGATAAAGGGCACATCATCAAAATCAATTTCGACCCACAGGCGGGGCATGAACAGGCTGGCTGGCGGCCAGCCCTGGTTTTGTCGCCTGCGGCCTACAACCGGCGCGGCCTGGCTATTGTCGTTCCCATTACAAATCAGTTGAAGGGCTACCCGTTTGAGGTACGGGTTCCGGATGGCTGCACGACTACGGGCGTAATTTTGTCTGACGCTGTGAAAAGCGTCGATTGGAAAGCGCGCCATGCTCGTTATATAGAGGGTATTCCAGCTGGAGCATTGAAGACTGTACGGAGCCACTTGAGGATGTTGCTTGACTTCTCGTCCTCCTAAAGCCGAATCGTATTTAACATAATACACGTTATCGGACATTGGCACTTTCAGGCGGGACCAGTCCCCGCCAGGTCTCCTCTAACCCCACTGCGTAGTCTGCACGTTACTACGCAAGATTTGGTTGTCGCCGTAGACCGATCCAATGAGACGATTGTTGAATCCTGTTATAAAAGAACGGGAAGCCCCTATTCGTAGCGCAGTGCCTCGATCGGATCTAGATTGGCGGCTCTCACCGCGGGAAACATGCCGCTGACCACTCCCACCAGCGCGAGAATGATTGTTGCTACGAAAAGAATTTTCGGCGCGACGATCAGACGTATGTCCCCGGCGGTAGCGTACTTTGCAAGGGCCGAATAGAAAGTGAGCCGGCCCACCGAAAAGGCAACGACATAGGCAAGCAGAATTCCCAGAACGCCCCCAAATGCTGTAATTACCAGAGCTTCTGCCAGAAACTGAAACAGAATGTCCTCCTTGCGTGCGCCCAGCGCTTTTTGCACTCCGATCTCGCGCGTGCGTTGAGTTACGGAGACGAGCATTATATTCATCAGGCCCACGCCGCCTATGCCGAGAGTAACGGTGCCGATGAATCCCAGCAGAATCTTCAATCCCATGAGAATGATGCCGAACTGCGCCAGTTGTCTTTGCACATCGAAGACGCGCACCGCCCGGTCATCGCCGGACTTAAAGTTGTGGGCAATAGCCAGCGCGTTGCGGATCGTCTCAGTCAGGTGGGCATGGTCTAGTCCCCGGGAGTCCAGCCAGATACCGCCGATGTAGTGAATGTTCTGCAGAACGTCCATCGAGTTATACGGAATGTAGAGCACCCGGTTGTCGTTATCCCCCTGCTCTTGCATTCTTGGCTGCAACACCCCGATCACCTCAAAGCTCACGCCATTGATGCGAACGGTCTGGCCCATGGCTGTCATTCCGGAGAAAAGCTTCTCTTTGGCTTCGGAGCCAAGAACCACATAAAACCCATGGCTGGAATTGTCCTGATCATTCAGGAAACGGCCTTCCGCCGTCTTCAGGTTCCAGATGGACAGGAGGCAGGGATCATCTCCGAACACTTGCAGGGAAAACGACCGGGGACTATTCACTACCGTCGCCATCATGTCGGATTGACGGCAGATGTGGCGGGCCAGTGGCAGCACATTTCGGAGCACCTCGACGTCGGCGTCGGTGAAGCGAATTTGCACTCCCGCCTTGTTGCCGCCCGCCTGCAGGGACGTCCGCCCCGGAAACACGCCAACAGCCGTCGCGCCGAAGCTTGCAAAGATGTTCTGGACAGCCTGCCCGAAACCGTCGCCGTACGCCAGCAGAAGAACAACGGTCGCGATGCCCCATGCCATGCCCAACATAGTGATCATGGTCTTGCGCAGCTCATGACGCATGGCGCCGTAAGCCTGCCGGAGTAAGTCTCGTTTCATGGCTATTCCCTGCGCAGCGCTTCGACTGGCTGCAGCAGGGCCGCTTTACGCGCGGGGTATAGCCCGGCAACGACCCCGGAAATCGCCAGGAAGCCAACGGCTGCGGCGGCGGTCCAGGGAACCAGCCGGGGTGTGTCCCAGCCGGGAGGAGATGGAAGGAATGACAGCAAACCCATCAGCGCCGCTGCCCCGCCCATGCCCAAGCCGCCGCTCAGCAAAGTGAGAAAGGCGCCTTCCACGAAGAATTGGAACATGATACTGAGATTGGTTGCGCCCAGAGCTTTGCGCAGCCCGATCTCGCGAGTGCGGTCGGCTACAGCTACCAGCATAATGTTGATCACGCCGATCGCTCCCAGCGCCAGCGTGACCAAGCCCACGCTTCCCAAAAACACGTTCATCGCGTCAAAAATCTTTCCCACCGAGTCGGAGGTGCCCACCGTATCCCATTCGTCGTAAGAGTCCAGGTTGGTGTAGTCAAAGCCATGGTTGCGGGCGATGACCTTGTGGACTTCCAGTTGGGCGGCCTCGTGGAGCGCACGCGATTGGGGCTGATAGTTAACCAGGCTGACCGCATCCTGCACTTCTCCCACATTGAGCATGGGAAAGTCCTGGCGCATCGCACTGAAAGGCAAAAAACTCCACAGATTCTGGTCGTTGTTGTCCCCGTGTCCTACGCGCTTTACGGAACCGATCACCTGATAGCGAATTCCGTTGAGCAGGATGGTACTGCCGAGAAAAGGACGCCCGCTAAAAAGGACGCGGCGCGTCTCGTCGCCCAGCACGATCACCCGCCGGCTCTGTGCCACGTCCATCTCGTTCAGCCAGCGCCCGTTCGCGAGCGGAACGTAGCGAATTTCGGCGAAATTCGGCAGAACTCCAAAAATTGGCCCCGAACTCTGATAGAAATCACTCACGGCCCGGATGTCATTGCGACGTATGTCCGGAGTGACCGCTCTCACGTCGGGACATTGCGTCAAAATATCCTGGTAGTCTCGGTCGGTGAGGTAGTACTGCCGGAGGCTGTTAAAGTTATCGTTCACCGCCGGAGCGCGGCCACCCCAAGTGAACATCACATCTTCACCCAACTCGTCGAATTGCTTGCGGTTCCCGGTACGGAAACCCTCGCCCAGCCCGACCAGCAGCAGCAGAGATCCTACCCCCCAGGCAATGCCAAACATGGTGAGAAACGAACGTAGTTTGTGCGCCCAAAGCGTACGGAGAGTCTGCCCGAAGATGTCAAAAATCAGGCGCATGCCCCTTATGATACGAGGAAGGCAACTGCTGTAACCAGGCGATTGCACTAATTGAGAACTAAATCGTTGGTGCCATCGCGATTTTACGACAACTACATCAGCCCAGACTAACTAGCATCATCGCGAAAGAACAGTTATAACCACACGACGTTGGATATCATACACAACCCGGATCGTGAGACCCTCGTGGTCGAGCTCACAAACCGCAGCTCGATTGCTCTCCCACCTTACTATCGTAGCTTCTCCGGATCGGATAGGCGCCCCTATCATCTCTAGTTGTTTCCATGTGAGCTAGATTCCATACCGCTCCTTGGCCCATTGTTGAGCATGGCAGCTTCGCAGTACCAGCGAACCATGATGTCGTGGCGATTCAAAGCCGGGTACTGGACGCGGGCTTCCTGGCAGCACTCGATGAATCGCGTGGGCCATTGTTGGCTCAGGTGTTCGTCATCTGTTTCTAACGAAAAAATGCCGAGGCTGTAGGGGCGGCCTCGGCATCCAGGAATGAAACAGAGATTGCTTACTTGCGGGTCGGCTTGTAGGGCGAGGGACGGGGCGACGCCTGCTGCGTCTTTGTCCCTTTCGCTGCCGTAGCCGCGGCGACCGGACAAACGTCTCCAGCCAGAGTGGTCTTGGTTACGTTGAAAAACGTGTTCGGAATTGGTGTGGGGTTCGTGCCCGTTCCCAGTAGAATTCCAGCACATGCTTCGTTGATGGTGTTGTTTTGGACGATGTTGCTGTTGCCGCTGCCGCAGCTATCGTCCACATGGACACCCGCTTCCGCACTGCCGTAGATGGTGTTCGACTTCACGGTGTTTGAGTTGCTGCATACATCAATGGCGTCGAAGATCTGGGTTCCGCTGACCCTGTTCAATTGTATGAGAGTGTTGTCAGCTGAACCGTAGGCTGGGTTATCGGTTACTGCGACGATCCCAAACTGGGCGCTGCCGACGTTATTGCCCGATACCGTGATCCCATTCGAGGCATAGATCAGGATGCCGCTTGCCGCGTCTCCGGAATCGGTACTGGTGTCATTCCACCAGATGTTATCGTTCACGGTGTTCCCTGAGACCGTGCCGGTGGCGCCGAAGCCGAACTGGATACCATTCTCTGCTGCGCCTCCCGGCCAGTTCATTGCCGTGGCAGCAAGGCCCACGATGTAGTTGTTCGAGATGGTGACGTCTGGTCCGAGAGAACCTGGGCCGGTTCCCGCGCCGGTGGCGGTGATACCGTTCTTCTGATAAGCCCGCACCGAATTGTTGGTAACGCTCACCAGTCCAGAATTGGATAGGCCCTCAACATTGATCGCCAAGCCATTCTGGCACCCGCCGAAACTTGCGAAATCGGTCTGATACTGGTTCCGCGCGACGTTATCAATGATTTTTCCAGAGGAATTTTGGAAATAGATCCCCTCTAGCGTGGGTGCTCCACAACCGGCAAGATTGTTACCGGTGGCGTCTACCGTGATATGAGAGATGGTTACAGCATTTGCACCTTGCACAAATATCTGTGGGGCCACAGGAGCGCCAAAGATGTCGGAACCATTTGTAACAAGTCCGCCAGCCGGCGGCACAATAACTGCAGCGTCATTGGTGCCGCTTTGAATTCCGATCAAGGTCAAGCTCTTGGCGATAATAACTTGCTCCGGGTAAGTACCGGGACACACGTCAACGATAGATCCTACTGGGGCGGAGGTAACAGCCGCTCCGATGGTGAGGAATTGCGGAACTCCAGGTTTGCAGGTTCCGACGGCAACCGTGGATGCTTGGGCAGTTTGCACTGCACAACATGCGGCCACGGCTAACACTACGAACAGAGACGGGCGTAATTGATTTTTGAACAAAGTTATCCTCTCAAGATTGTTATCTTTTTGGTTTTTTAGGTTGGTATTACCTGGCTCGGGAGTGCGAACCCTATGGGGGGTCGAGATATCTAGCGCAATTGTATATCAATATCGAAGGCTTAATTACATTAATAATAAGAACAATAAGTGCATTAGTTTGCTCTTCTTACGATTGATGGCGTTTTTACAGGTGTTTATACATACTAAGTTAAGTTCGTAACTTACACACCTAACTTAGTCATATGCGTGCTGAGTTAGGCTGCGGAACTAGGAAAGACTATTCCCGGGTGAAAGAGCGTTCCGGCGATGCGGGTTGCTATAGCTATCAGATCGCGTTGTCCGTAGAAGACTTTTACTTGAGGAGACTTCGACATCTCAGGCAGGTTGACGGAGCGGCCGCTGCGGATTAGGGTGGCGTTTTCTTCGGTGGCGCTGACGCTGGGTAACTGCGGCACTAATTTTCGCGGATGAACAAACAACGACTCAATAGTTCCCTGCTGCATCGCGTCTTGTAGCGCCGCCAGCGAATGCGCGTCTTCGATCATGAACTCGGCTGCGGCGGTGCGGCGCAGGCTCGCCAGATAGGCTCCGCATCCCAATCGCTCACCCATCTCGTGCGCGATTGATCGGATGTACGTGCCGGAGGCGACGCGGGCGCGGAAGGCGGCTTCGTCGGACGTGGTGCCGAGAATTTCAAATTCCTTAATTTCAACCTCGACCTGTTTGAGTGCGACCTCTTTATTTTTGCGCGCCAGTTTGTAGGCGGGCACGCCGGCAATTTTCTTGGCGGAAAAGGGCGGCGGCGTCTGCATGATCTTGCCGTGGAACTTGGCGGCCAGGGCGCGCACTTCATCGTAACTCAGGTGAATATCCCGCGATGGCGTCGTGGGCTCGCCGTCGGCATCGTACGTGTCGGTTGCGAAGCCGAAGCGAATCACGCCTTCGTACCTCTTCTCGGAATGGGCGTAGAACTGCGCCAGTCGCGTCAAGTTGCCAACCACGATGGGAAGAACTCCAGTGGCAGAGGGATCGAGCGTGCCGAGATGGCCGACCGAACGTTGACCTAAAATCCGGCGAACCCGATTGACCACGTCGTGCGACGTGAGGCCAGCGGGCTTATCGATGACGATGACACCATTCATTGGCATTTGTAATCTGGTAATTTGTAATTCGGCAATTTGAGGGCGAAGGCTAGCACAGGTTTTCATGGTGTACTCTCAGATTACCCAATTACAGAGTACACAATTACCAATTCCCCATGATTCCTCTTCGTGACGATCCGCCAACTTTTTCGATTGCGTTCGTAAATTATTTTCTGATTGTTGTGAATCTGCTGGTTTTCATGTGGGAGCTTTCGGTCAGCCATCACGCGCTGAGTTTATTCATGCTGCAATTCGGCGTGGTTCCTCATCATACGCTGGCGGTACTGACCGGACATTCGCAGGCCCCAGCCGTCACAGCGATTCTACCGTTGTTCACGTCCATGTTTCTGCACGCCTCATTCTTGCACGTCGCGGGAAACATGCTTTTTCTGTGGATCTTCGGCGACAACGTCGAAGACTACCTCGGCCACTTCACCTATCTGGTCTTTTACATGGCCAGCGGCGTGGCGGCAGGCGCGACGCACATTTTGCTGAACCAAGGCTCGCGCGTGCCCAGCGTGGGGGCGAGCGGCGCGATTGCGGGAGTGATGGGCGCGTACTTTATTTTGTATCCGAGAGCACGGGTGTTGATCTGGTTTCCGCCAATATTTTTCTTTCATCTGCCGGCGTGGCTGGTGTTGGGATATTGGTTCTTCATGCAATTCCTGAGCGGAGCTGCAACTTCAATTGCGGAGACCAGCCAGACTAATGGCGGGATCGCGTTCTGGGCGCACGTGGGCGGATTTGTGGCTGGGGTTGTGCTGATAAAAGTCCTGCCGGCGCGGCCGCGACGGTATCGTTATGCGGCTTGGTGAAGTACCTTCCGTCGAGCTTGGCTCGACTGCACGGGCGAGACGCCCGCGC
>PLBX01000287.1 GCA_003135495.1 Acidobacteriaceae bacterium
ATTTTCAAAGCTTTTTGGCCGCGAGATCTTGCGGCCGTATATCCGCACCCTGAGTTGTCGATCTGCATTCCTGCGGTGATTGTGTCGGCTTTGGCGCTGATTGCGATCTCTATTGTTGCTTGGGTGTATCGAGAGCGCCGTCCTTTTTTTGTGGGCTGGTTCTGGTTTTTGGGCACGCTGGTTCCGATGATTGGATTAGTTCAGATCGGCGTGCACGGCATGGCGGATCGCTATGCCTATATCCCGTTGCTCGGCATTTTTGTGATCGTCTGCTGGGGAGCGGCAGCTCTGATTGAAAAGTTTCGAATCCCGGTCGCGATTTGGGCCACTGCTGCGATGGTTGTCTTGTTGATGCTGGGGATTGCGCTGCACCGTCAGGTGAGTTTTTGGGGCGACAACGTCACTCTTTGGAGCCACGCGCTCGAAATTACTGAAGGCAATTACGCGGCGGAAGATAATCTGGCCACGGCATTGATTGCGCAGGGCAAGGTGGAGGAAGCTGTGCCGCATCTTCGGCGGGCGGAATTCATGCGGCCGGATGATCCGCTCTCCACGCTGAATCTGGCGACATACGAGCAGATGCACGGTAACTACCAGGCAGCGATTGATGGATTTGCGAAGATGCCGCAATGCACTAAGGATCCGGGGTTGCTGGCGATGTCTCGCACCAATAGCGGATACGCTCACTATTGGCTGAAGCAATACGACAAGGCGAAATTGGATTTTGAAGCGGCGATACTTTTGCAGCCGGGAAGTTCGGGGGCTTTCCGCGGACTTGGATTGGCGGCGCAAAAGACTGGCGACATTAGCCACGCGGTTCAGGAATACGAACGGGCGGTTGAGATTGAGCCGAGTCCATCCGGTTATTTATTTTTGGCACAGGCGCTCGATCTCAACCGGCAAACGGAAGCTGCTCGCGCGGCTCAATCGCAAGCCGCGCGGATGACTCCGGACCTCAGCGACGATCTTGCTACTGTGAAGTACTTCCTTTTGAACTAGCTTTCGAACTGCTGGTGTAGGGATTCGGATAGCGAAGAACCTTTGCCAGATCCTTGCCTCGGATAATGCTCGCTTGATGATAGGT
Source organism: Acidobacteriaceae bacterium (assembly GCA_003135495.1). GTDB lineage: Bacteria > Acidobacteriota > Terriglobia > Terriglobales > Acidobacteriaceae > Acidiflorens. The sequence goes on from PLBX01000287.1 coordinate 1,085, forward strand.
CAATCCCCAGGAATCAATCGTCGACATGTCGGGGAAGATGCAGGCTTCGAGGACGGTATCAACCGGATCTGACTTCTTCACCCAGCCGCCGCCGTTCAGGTTAATTCCACCGAACAAGTCCGTACCGCCAAGCTGCGAGCAGTAGCACGATGCCGGATTGCCATGGCAAGAACTGCCGTCGTACGGAACCTCTGCGTAATAGGCGAGCGCGGCCAGCGTCGGTTGCTTGGTGTAGAGCGTTGACAGCAACACGAAAATTCGCGAGCCATCTTTTTTCGAGGTGAACTTGCAAAAGAGGCGATCGCCGGAGAGCGCAAACCAGTTCTGCTCGTTGTCATTGGTGTTGAAGTAAGGCTGGCGAACGTCGAGTTCGCCGCCGTGGTTCAGGCAATAGTTTTCAGCTTTGCCGGGGGTAGCGGTGTCTGCGGAGTTCTCAATTGTAGAAGCGCCGGCTTGAACGGATTTTGTGGCGGGGAGCAATACGGCTCCTGCCAATGCGATGCAGAAGATAAACGATAGTGCGACGAGTAGGCGTTGCATGGAGACTCCCTGGGGAATCGAGAATTGAATGCGCTGGAGAAGTTTCTCGATTCGAAGGGTCGAAGGGTATCACAAATGCGGCGTCTGCGGCGGGCTTTCCTCCAATGGGTTGTACGGCGACTGCTAAGGGTTGAACCACAGGGGACACGGGGGTTCCACAGAGGGCACAGGGGTGTGACTTTATAACCGGGATTTCTGAATCTGCGGTTGCGTTCAATTTGGGGTAAGATTGGCCGCACGAGGTGAGTGATGGCTGCTTCTGGCAACGATCCGAATCTTTCTTTTACATCGCGCCGTTCTTTTCTTGGTTTGTCTGCCGCGGCAACGGCGGGACTGGCTTTGCGCATTGTTACCGAGCCCATGCTGGCTCACGCTCGGGTGCGCGATCTGCCCAATGCATTGAGCAAAGACGCGATTCATATCGACGCCAATGAGAATCCGCTGGGACCTTCGGTTTCGGCGCGCGCGGCTGCTGCGGCTATTTTGCCGCAGGGCGGGCGATATTTGGATTGGCTTACGGACGATCTGGTGAAGACTTTGGCGGAGATGGAAGGGCTGAAGGTTGAGCAGGTGCGGGTTTATCCGGGATCGAGCGAACCTTTGCATCATGCGGTGGCGGCGTTCGCTTCAGCGCAGCGCAGCTATGTGACGGCGGATCCTGGATACGAAGCGGGAATGTTTGCGGCGAATGCTATCGGCGCGAAGGTGGTGAAGGTTGCGCTGACAAAGAATTATGCGCACGACGTGAAGGCGATGTTGGCGGCCGCTCCTGATGCGGGATTGTTTTATGTTTGCAGCCCGAATAATCCGACGGGCACGCTGACGAGCCATTCTGATATCGAATATCTTGTTGACAACAAGCCGCAGGGGTCGATCGTGATGGTAGATGAGGCGTACATTCATTTTTGCGAAGCGCCTTCGGCGATTGATTTGGTGAAGGCCGGCAAAGATGTGATTGTGCTGCGGACTTTCTCCAAGATTTATGGGATGGCGGGGCTACGATGCGGCGCCGCGTTTGGGCGNNTGCGCTGCGGCATTGCGTTCGGGCGTCCCGATCTGCTGGAGAAGATTGAAAATTATGCGGGATGGAACGCCATGCCGATTACGGCGCTGGTGGCGGCGTCGGCGAGTTTGAAAGACTTGCAACTGGTGCCTGAGCGCAAGCGGGCGAATGCCACGGTTCGGGGACAGGTGTTCGCGTGGCTGGATCGGAATGGGTATTCGTATATTGCGTCGGAAGCGAATTTTTTTATGCTGGATACGAAGCGTCCGGCTAAACCGGCGATTGACGCCATGGCGAAGCAGAATGTGTTTATCGGGCGCATCTGGCCGGTGATGCCGACATATACGCGGGTTACGATTGGGACGGCTCCGGAGATGGAGCAGTTTCAGGTGGCGTGGCAGAAGGTGATGTCGGGGGCGGTTACGGCTGGCCTAGGGGCGGGGCCGAAGTTGCGCACGCGGAAGTTGGATGGGATTGTGGTAAGAGCCTAATTAAGGGAGCATCCTGATAAGGGAATCTATTCGGTTTAGTTTCCTCGCCAAAGATCCCAAATCTCTTTGATTGTTCGGACAGGATTGCCCCACAGTGCCCACATACCGAGCGCCGGCAGCAGTCCCCACCCAACCGCTTTGAGAAGATCCAACTCCACACCACGCTAATATAGTCATACTGGGGCTCATCGCTCGCAGCACAGTCATCGCTCGCTATAACATCTAGGGATGGCGAAAAAATCTTCTGTTCCGAGTCGGTCTGCGGAGCCTTCGGTAAAACTTTCTGTTCGCGGTGCTGCGCGGCTGTTGGCGCGGCATCCCTGGGTTTATCGCTCTGATGTCGTCGGGGCTGATGGCATTCCTCCGGGCGCGCTGGTTCGAGTGCAGGATCCGCGTGGGAAGTTTCTTGGCACTGCGCTTTATAGTTCTTCCTCACAAATTGCTATTCGAATGATCTCGCATGGGTCGGTGCATAAGGACGATCTCCCCGGTCTGGTCGCCGAGCGGATTCGCGTTGCAATCGCTTACCGCAAAGAACTTGTTTCGAATACCGATGCCTATCGTGTTGTTTTCAGCGAGGCTGACTTCCTTCCGGGGCTGATTATCGATCGCTATAACGATGTGATCTCGCTGCAGATTCTTACGCAGGCCATGGATGCGGAGCCGGTGCGAGCGGCCATTCTGCAAACGTTGCGCGACGAATTGCAGCCGGCTGGGATTGTGGAGCGGGTGGAGGCGCGGATTCGCGAGCTGGAGCAACTGCCTCCGCGAGCCTCGGGGCTGCTTTGGGGAGATAAGAGTTCGACGGAAGTGACGATGAACGGGGTGCGGTTTTATTACGACGGCATGGAGGGGCAGAAGACTGGGGCGTTTCTGGATCAGCGGGAGAACTATGCGGCGGCGGCGCGGTATGCGCACGGCGAGGCGCTCGATGTTTTTTGCTACCAGGGGGCGTTTGCGTTGCATGTCGCCCCGAAGTGTTCGAGTGTGACGGGGGTGGATAGCTCGCGTCCGGCGCTGGAGATGGCAGAGAAGAATGCCGGCTTGAATGGGCGCGATCTGGAGTGGGTGGAGGGGAACGCATTCGATCTTTTGCGGGATTATGCGGCGGCGAACCGGCGCTATGACACGGTGGTGCTTGATCCTCCGGCGTTTGCCAAGAGCAAGCGCGATCTGGACAAGGCGCTGCGCGGGTATAAGGAGCTGAATTTGCGCGCCATGAAGATGCTGCGGCCGGGAGGGATTCTGGTGACCTGCTCCTGCTCGTTTCACGTCAGCGGCGCGGACTTCCTCAAAGTCGTCGCCGATGCGGCCCAGGATGCCCACAAATCGTTGCGAATAGTCGAGAGCCGGGGGGCGGCCAAAGACCATCCAGTTCTGCTAAATGTCCCGGAAACGAACTACTTGCAGTGCTTGATATTGTCGGTAACTGATTGAAATTTAGGACATTTGTACGCTTGACAATAAGGCACTAAGATTTTATTATGGTTATACACTAATTGATAACCCGGGAGCTTGATGGCTCCCCGAATGAACTTTGAGTAGGAGGATTTACTTTATGACCCTGATTACGCGTTATGACCCTTTCCGTGAGTTCGTCACCCTGCAGGACCGCATGAGCCGTTTGTTCCGCGACCCCCGCGGCGACGGCCAGGACGAGGCTTTGACCTCGACCGCATTTGCGCCGCCGGTTGATGTCTATGAAGATGAGCACAATGTCACTTTGAAGATTGAAGTTCCGGGAATTGACGAGAAGGATATCGACGTCCGCATCGAGAACAACACGCTCACAGTACACGGCGAGCGCAAGTTCGAGACGGAAGAGAAAGAAGAGAACTACCGTCGCGTGGAGCGACAGTATGGCAGCTTCACCCGCACCTTCACTCTGCCC
>PLBX01000244.1 GCA_003135495.1 Acidobacteriaceae bacterium
GATCATGACGGCTTTCTTGATCTCTACATCACCAATGGCATGGTCAGCGGTCCGTCACACGATGACTTGAACAGTTTTTTCTGGCGGCAGGTAGTTGCGAATTCTCCGAACGAGGCCAAACCTTCACAAAAGTATGAAGAGGGATGGAGCGCGATCAACGAGTTGATTCGCGCCGATGGCACGTGGAGCGGCTACGAGCGCAATATCTTTTACGCGAATAACGGCGACGGCACTTTTTCCGATATTTCCGGCGCAATCGGTCTGGATTTTTTGGAAGACGGCCGCTCCTTCGCGCTTGCGGACTTTGATCACGATGGGCGTCAGGAAGTATTTTTGAAGAATCGCAATGGTCCGCAGGTGCGGCTCCTGAAAAATGTCATGCGCGACCTGCCGCCTTCCATTTCATTTCGCCTTCGCGGCGTGAATAGTAATCGCGATGCCATCGGAGCGGTGATAACGCTGAAAACCGATACTGGACGCCAGGTTCGGTCGCTGCAGGCTGGATCGGGGTTTCTGTCTCAACATTCTAAAGACATGTTTTTTGGCTTGGGTTCAGGAACGGGACAAAGTACCGTCAGCGCTTCGATTCGCTGGCCGAGCGGCGCAGTTCAGGATTTCCACGATCTTCCAATTAATCATCGTGTGTGGATCGAGGAAAGTTCAGAGCCGTCTCGCATAGAGAGTTTTAAAACTTCGCCGCCAACTAACAGTCGAGAAGTTAATGACGCAGATGTCACGGATCACAAAAACGACAATCCGGCCGCTTCAATTGAAACGTGGCTGCTGGCGCCCATCGAGTCACCGGACTTCACGCTGCCCGACCTTAACGGGCAAATGCGAACCTTATCTTCCCTCCGGGGAAAACAGGTGCTGCTTAATATTTGGTCGTCTGAGGCGGAGTCATACAGAGACGATTGGAAAACTTTTGACCAGCATCACGCCGCTTGGGTGAGGGATGGCCTGCAAGTCATTTTCGTGAATGTTGACGGTCTGCCCGATGGATCAAGCATTTCGAAGGTAATGGGCGGGCAGCATTTATCGTTCACAATCCTGCGCGGCTCCGAGGATTTTGCCGCGGTTTACAACATTCTTTATCGCCATTTATTTGACCGCCATCGCGACCTGATGCTCCCCACAACTTTTCTGATTAGTGCCCAGGGAGAGATCGTCAAGGTTTATCAAGGCCCGGTGGACGCCACTCACGTGGAATACGACTTTCGCCACATTCCTCAAACTGCTGCCGAACGTGTCGCCACAGCCCTGCCCTTCGCGGGCGTGACCGATGCAATCGAGTTTGGGCGCAATTATTTATCTTATGGCTCAGTATATTTTCAGCGCGGATATATGGAGCAAGCGGCGGCTTCTTTCCGCACCGCTCTGCGCGACGATCCTTCAAGCGCAGAGGCTATGTACGGAATTGGCAGCGTGTTTCTCGATCGACAGAAGATTCCGGAGGCGCGCGAGAGTTTCAAAAAAGCGATCAAGCTTCGTGCAAGCTATCCCGGCACTTTGGCAAATTCGTGGAACAACCTCGGATTGATTGCCGCGCGGGACGGCCATAAAGATGAAGCAGTGCGGTACTTTCTTGAAGCGCTCAAGTTGAGTCCCGATCACTCGATTGCCCTCGATAATCTTGGTAGCGCTTATCGTCAACAGCAGCTTTGGGAAGATGCGCGTCACATTTACGAGCGCGCGCTGCAGGTCAATCCGAATGATGCGGAGGCGAACTACGGGATCGGGATGGTATTTGCACAGAAGGACGACGTGGAGCACGCCTTTGCATATTTGGAAAAAGCGTTGAAGCTGCGGCCGGTTTATCCCGAGGCCCTCAACAATCTTGGCATCCTTTATCTACACATGCAGCGTCCCAACGAAGCCGTGGCTAGTTTTGAAGAATCAATTCGAGTGGCTCCCGCTTTCGATCAGGCATATCTGAACCTGGCGCGGGTCTATGCGATTGAAGGCGCGCCCGATAAGGCCCGGGCTGCTCTGCTCGTATTGCTCAAGCAACATCCAGGCCACGAGCAAGCGCAGAAGATGATGGAGCAATTGGGACAATGATGATGACGAATATAAAAACGGCGACGCACTATTCATGGGGAGAGGGCTGCGATGGCTGGTACCTTTTGCAGTCTGCGGAACTGACGATTATTCAGGAGCGCATGCCAGTTGGGACAAATGAAAAACTGCACCGCCATACACAGTCTCGGCAGTTTTTCTATGTGCTTTCCGGAAGCGCGATCATGACTCTCGACGGCGTCTCATCCACGATGGGCGAGCGCGATGGCATGGAGGTTCCACCAGGTGTTCCTCACCAGATCGCGAATAGCGGAAAGACGCCGCTAGAATTTATTGTGACGTCGCAACCACCGAGCCACGGCGACCGCACTGATTTAGAGTGAGCCAGTTATTGCAACCGTCAGTGCTAGTGGCGGCAAAAATTTCGCCGCCCGCGCAATTCTCTTGACGGCTTAGTACGGCGAATTTAGTACGCCCAGCGCAGCAGCGTGGCGCCAGCCGTAAAACCGGCCCCTACCGACGCTAGCAGCACTAGATTGCCTTTTTTGAGCCGGCCTTCCTGTCGCGCCGTTTCCATCGCCAGCGGAATCGTTCCGGCGGTTGTGTTCCCATAGCGCTCGATGTTGACGATCACGGCCTCCGGCCGCATGTTCAAACGCTCTGCCGTCGCGGTGATGATGCGCTTGTTGGCCTGATGCGGAATGAAGGCGTCAATCTCGCTCCCACGAATGTTATTGCGCTTTAGAATCTCTTCGCACAACGCGGCCATTTTGCGGACCGCAAACTTAAAGACGGCCCCTCCATCCTGATGAACAAAGTGCATTTTCTTGTCGACGGTTTCATGGCTGGAGGGATTCAGGCTTCCGCCCCCCGGCATAAACAGTGAGCACCCGCCCGAGCCATCCACTTCATGGATGAAGTCGATCAATCCCAACGATTCATCCTCCGCCGGTTCGAGTAAGACCGCTCCAGCGCCATCGCCAAAAATTACACAGGTAGCGCGGTCGGTATAGTCGATGATCGAGGACATCACGTCCGCGCCAATGACCAGCACTTTCTTGTGCGATCCGGTCGCCACAAACTGCGCTCCGGCTTGCAGCGCATAAACAAACGCGGAGCATGCGCCCGATAGATCGAAGCCCCAGACATTTTTTGCTCCCAGCTTGTCTTGGACAAGACACGCGGTTGATGGAAAAAACATGTCGGGCGTGACGGTACCGACAATAATTGCGTCCAGATCGGAAGGCTGAATGCCGCGCTCGGCAAGCGCTTTCTTGGCCGCCTCGACCGCGAGGTCGCTGGTCGCGACTCCTTTATCCACGATATGGCGCTCGCGAATACCGACGCGCTCCATGATCCACTGATCGTTGGTATCGACCATTTTTTCGAGATCTGCGTTGGTTAGAAGGCGGGGCGGAACATAGGTGCCGAGAGCGCTGATCTTAACGCGCTGAACCTGACTCAATGAGGTCTCCTGGGTTGCATAGTGGAAAATAAATTCGATTCAAAGTGAATCAATTATTTTGAACGATGACGGCGAGAATGTCTAACGGGAGGAGTCTGTGCAGTGACGGGCGAGGACGTCCGTCGCTCCATTGGCGTAGCGCTAAGGCGTTGCGCGAAACACTAGCGCATCCGCGCAGCCAGGACTCCGAAGAACGGCAACGCAAAACGCTCGCCCTGCCACGCCTTGAGCGATAGGACAAACCACAAAAACAACATGCCCAGCGAGGCGAGAATTCCGAGCAAAAGAAAAGCCATTAGCGACGATGCAGCAAGATTAGAGAGCAACATCGCAACCACCGTCAAACTTAGAAAAACGATCCAGAGAAAAATACTTTGCCAGGCGTGAAACCGTACAAAGAGGTGCCGTCGATATGTCGGCAAGAATAAAATCACGGCGGCTGGAATCAACGGCAAATATCCCGCAGCGGCCACGGCCCTTTCGAGCGGCGGTACAGGAGTCATGGACCATCCGCAAGCGGGGCAAAACGCCGCCTTCGGCGCCATCTGCGCGGCGCAGTGCGGACACCCCACCGTCGCCGGGGTGGCGTTTATTGGGGCACTCGCCGGATTATTTGGCGGTCTAAACGATTCGCCGTCCATTGCTCTTCTTTCGGCCGTCGTCGCTGCGGCTGTCTTCGTTTCGGCCGTTTTCGTTTCGACAATCCTCGCAAACACCATAAATCTGAAAAGTGTGGCGTGTAGTCACGTAATGGTGCTTGTGTCCAATTTCCTGTTCGATCTCTCCAACCTTCTCGGAGAAAAATTCGACTGACGCACCACATTCGGTGCACACCATGTGGTGATGATTGCGCCGGTTGTACTGATGCTCGTAGCGCGCAATGCCATCGTGGAAGGCGACTTCGCTGGCCAGTCCGCATCCAGCGAGGAGCTTTAGAGTGCGATAGACGGTGGTAAACCCGATGCGCGGATCGGTTTTCTTAACCAGTCGGTGCAGTTCGTCGATTGAAAGATGTTCGCGGGTCTCGAGGAAAGTGCGAAGGATGGCGCTGCGCTGCCCAGTCTGCTTGAGGCCGACACGCTTCAGATGCTTAAGGAATATCCCTTCGGCTTCGCGGATATTCTCCCGCGAGATGGTGAGCTGATCGTCGATTCGATTCTGCAGCATGGCGTTCAAGAGGGAAAAAAGTAGCGAGGTCTGGCCTTCCAGACCACCTTCATGATAATTGGGGAACTCTGGTTAAGCCAACTGGAGGTTCGGGGGCCCGACTAAAACCAAGTTCGCGGTTGATCGAATTCGCCCCGTCGAATTGAGTAATTCAGTACGATATCGAATAAATCACTCGCAACACAGTCTCGACATCGACCGGTTTGCCCTCACATAACGCAGGCTCGTAGCGCCACTGTTTAATAGCTTCTTCGGCCGACCGTTCTAGGTCAGGACTTACACGGGCAACTAACTTGCCAATCTTCGGGGTGCCGTCGATGCCGATCCGTGCATCAAAAGCCACCAAGCCTTGGACGTGATCCCGCTTGGCACTCAGGGGGTACTGTGGCTGCACCTTCTTTATTAAGCGGGGAAGAGTTGGATTCATGCAGCCGGCCGCAGGCGATACGCCAGAAGGCGGAGAAAATGAGTTCGGCGGAAACTGAGCGGGACTCGTAATCTCGGTAATAGCCGCTTGTGCCAGGGTCTTTCCACTTTCGGCGAAGCTCAGAAATCGCGGATAAACCTTGCCCCCGCCCACAGCTTGAACGTCCCTATCGACAAAGGATATCGGGCTGCGAGCAAGCGTTCCAGTATCGTCATTTAAACAGACGTCCCATGCGCGTTTCATCGTATCTGCAAACTCTGCGCAAGTCTGCGCCTCGCCGTGCTCTTTTCGTTTGCGAAGCTTTCTCACCGTAGCATTTTGCGGAAGAATTGGTTGCGTGAGCGACGCGGAAGACGCTCCCGCGAACGCCGCGCCCGACCCGAAACCTAGCGCTGCGTGCAAATCATAAATGTGTAGCGGGAGGAACTCAGTGCTGCGCTGAATCCAGACCGTCCCTTGACCGCCCTCCTGAAGTTCCACAAACCCTGGGAAATGGATCTCTTCTCGCCACTCATTAGGGCCGTTCCACAACAATTCGTAGTTTCCGTCAACAAGTTTTCCCTGCGTCTCGATCTGTACATCTGCCTTCATCTGAAACGAGGGCAACTCGAAGATGTTTGTCCGGTCGACCGCCTGCTCGATTTTCTTGATGGCGTCCTGTTGTTTGGCGCTTTCGTCGGAGGCAAACATTGGAGGTAGCCATAACCCGAGTAATGCTGCCAGAGCGATGTGCCTGTTTTTCATCGCCGCATCTTACAACAGTCTGATAATTGCGTAACCACATTTTACTTGGCCTGTTGAATTCAGAAATCCTGCTGTTGTCACTAACTCCCCTCGCTCCTACAATCTTTGATTAATGTCTTCTGCCGCTTCCCTGCCAACATCTTCGTCTACTGAAGTGCGCCGCCACACTTCTGCGCTGCGGATACTTTCCTACATCGTTTTCGTGCTCTTGCTAGCGGTTGCTGCCGTCGTTGGCTGCCTCTACTGGATCGCCCGCACCGCGCTTCCGCAACTGGACGGCGCCATATCTGTACCTGGAGTTTCGTCGAACGTGCGCGTGATCCGCGATGAACATGGCGTTCCGACGATTGAGGCAGCGTCGCTTGAAGATTTATTTTTTGCCCAGGGGTACGTGACCGCGCAAGACCGGCTTTGGC
>PLBX01000007.1 GCA_003135495.1 Acidobacteriaceae bacterium
TGGCGATGGGCTCAGATCAGACCATCTATGTCGCGGACGTTTTGAATTGGCGCTTCGACGTTTTCGCTCGCACGGCACCAACTGGCGGCATGACCAAATACGTCCCTTCCGTAAGGATGTTCTGGGGCTCTGTGCCGAGCGTTGGGTGGTTTTCAAAACAGACAGACATTCCCATCAAATAATTTGCCGCGTTTCAACCACGCCACTGAAAGTGGATGAATCGTCGACAATCAGGAAGTAAACGCCGAGCCGCCGAGTGGTAGGCGATCTTCTCAATTGGCGTAACATCGCCATTACACTAACTACCCGCTCGACCACTTGCGAACGATGCGCTCTGCGAACAAACCTCAATCTGGCGTGCACTTGGCAGCCATTACAGGCAAAACGGTCGAATTCAAACAGGTTCGCGGGGAGTTTGCGTGGTTGTGCTCATTGAGCGCGTTCGCATTCCCCGAGCACAGTCAAACATTCTGCCAACTTGATTGCCCGCACCGGTTCACGCTTGCAGATTTTCTCCAACGTGTGCTGATTGATCCCCCGGCGCATGAATTCCCGTTTAGGAACCTTTGCAATTCGCGCTAATTGCTCCTCATCCGCGACCGCATTTCCTCTTTGCTTGTATTCAATGGCTTTGAATTCCAGCAGACTCAAGTCTTCGCCCTCTTCCCAGTGCTTGTCGGACTCCTTCCCGATGTAGATTGGCGGCCAGTTCGCAACGATGTGCGCGCGATGCAACAATCCACTCGTATCGTATTTGCACGGGCTCCCGTCAGGCGCAACACTCTTCGCTTCGGGGTGGTTCTTGTATGCGTCCAAGAGCATGAAGAAATTCTTTACCACTGCTCGTCGCCCGTCATATTGGTTCGTGAGTTCATAAATCGGAGATTGCGGATCATGAATGTTGATGCACTTCGATTTCATCCACGTCTCGCGTTCGGAAGAAAACTGCGTGATTAAAGTGAAGGCGCTTAGGTCAACACCCTCAGGAACGCCGAAGCGAGACAGTTGCGGGATCATCATGAAGTTATTAGGGCGAGTCAGCGGAGACTTAGCGAGATGCTGCAAAGCATGATGCGGTGTACTAAGCGTCAGCTTCATCATGACGGGAAGATCAAACCAGGTTGGGTCTCTCTGATGTAGCCATAAGAAGCCGCGAATGAGCCAATCCCAAGCCTCGAATATCCAAAGCGGCATGTCGTGCTCCCAATCGTCAGGAGAATCCTCTGGCCCGTAGAAGAAGCCTAACGCGTGAGCTTTAGGTTCTACGATCTCAATATCGTTTTGAGTTTTCGTGTAAAGCGCATAGCGCTTGGCCGCTATACTGATCCCGAACAATTGCCGGGGAACGTTGTCGCTGCCGATATTGACCGGGTGAACCTTGAGGATTGATCCGCTAACTAGACTTGTGTCATATGGGTTGAGCGATTGGAAGCGTTCGACAATGCGATTCACTTCGTCTCGCGATAGCGCTGTAATCGGCCTTCCATCAGGAATACGGAGTTCCTGACGTTCGTTCGCTGTAACAATCGCCGCGCTGTCAGTGTCACAAAAAAGGTAAGTTCCTCTGGCATTAGCGATGCACTTTTCAAGCATTGCTAGTAGCAGGCGTCCGCCCGACGTGATCAGAGACGCCAGATGTGGGGCGAACCACTTTCCCGGCTCTTCAACTACATTAGACTCGGTTTCGAATGATTCCTCTCCCGAAAACACTCCCAAGTTCGCACCGTGTGCGGGATTTGGGTTGAGTTCAACAAAAAGGCCGTAGCAGCTACTGTTGGCGAGTATCTTTAGCCAATGCTGCAGCGCGGGATTCGACGCGTTAGCTGCTCGCTGCTCGACGACATGCTTAAAAAAGCTGTGCTTGTTCGCGTCTACCGTGACCATGTCTACTCCACCGAACGCGCTGCTCAATTTTTTATATTCGCTTTTGGAATCCGAATCCCGCCTATGCGTCGCTGCTATGGGATTGGACCCCGGTCTTCATCGGTAAGCATCGGTATCGCTATGATTGTCGGCAAGTGAAAGTCAAGTCGCCTTCGCCATCCCATCGATTTCTGATCGCGCTGCATTCGCCTGATAGANNNNCCAGGCGGATTTCTCTGCACTTCAGACTGTGTGGCGGAGAGGGAGGGATTCTCCGCACACCCTATAAACACAGGGCAATTCGCTAATTTTTCAACGAGTTCCAGTTGGACTGTGCTATTTTCCCATCGAAACTGTCATATTCAACTACTCTAATTTTGCCATAATTGGTAGCCAAATGGTAGCCATTCAAGTGCCTTCAATCTTCCAGCTTTAGCAGGACCGTTGCGGTGCAACACTTTTTCCACAGCGATCCACACTACAGCTCCCTGAATCAACGGCACTGCGACTTATAGTAAGTTAGTGTTGAAGAAGTTGGCATACTTCAGTTGTGCCCTTCTTCGCAAGGGGTGAGAGCCTAAGGCCAGTCCCCGGACACCGATGCACTTTCCCTCCCAACGCCTATTGCTATTCAGATTCCTTTTTGCGCCGTCGTGTAGTTTTACAACTCGCGCAAAAAGGGTAAGGGCCGCATGAGTATGCGCTCATACGACCCTTTGTGCACAGAAATGGAGCGAACGGGTTGTGAGAAGAAAGTGGCGGTCTGGGTGCCGGGATGGACCAAGACGACGATACCGAGACTCTTTTTGATATATAGATTTAGTAGTACGCTCTGGCTTCCGGGATGGGGCTCGTCAACCCAAATCAATGGTTCGCAGAGACATACCCGCTAAATTCTTCACCATGAGGTAAAGAATTCTCCGATGGGTTAAGATTTTAACTGACTATAAATATTCCAAATGCCGTAAATTTTATTGCACCAATGTCTAGTCGTTGGTATAGTGACTTCCATGGACGATGACTTTAGACCCGCCCAGAAGTACCCACCCCTTACGGACGACCGCCTTTCTGCGATAGCGAACGTGCTCCGCGATGTCCGAAACACCACGCTGCTTCTCTATGATCCGCTTTCTGGAGATGGTGAGTGGTCGCACGGCTGCCGAGTATACGAGCGCTCCTGCTTTCGAGTACGCGAGTTGTCAAAGACGTTCCCGTGGCTAACTATCGTGGCAGAGGGTCCCAAACTACGCTTCACGTTTGCAATCGGTGGGGTTCCAGTTCGTTTCTATCGGGGCTCCCCGGACGATCCACCCGATAATTATCTGACTACGACATACGGGGAACTAAGACAGAGGCAAATGGTATTCGATATTGAGGGGCTTCGCACGCTGGACAACGTCCTGAGACTTGCCGTCGAGACAGATCGTGAAGGTAAGGTTTCAACTGTCAAACTTGTCGAGTTGGATACAACCGGGACGCCCACAGGAATTTATCTAGTCCCATTCGATTTTGCTGGGAGGAATGTAATTCCGCTCGAAACAAAGCCGATTGACCTACCACCGATAGAGCTTCCTCCGTTGACCCGAACAGAGCAGCAACAACAGTTGAACGAGGAAGAACAAAAGCGACAGAAGAAAAAGAAAATACAATGACCGAACTCTTGTCCCATAGTGGTCTTCTTTGGGATGCACGACCACGAGATGTTTTCTGGGGCGAAAGGCTACAGGTTGCGCGGGAGTTCAAAGGGCAGACGCAAAAGGAACTGAGTGATGCGGTCGCAGCCTCGCCCGCATTGGTCTCGCTTTGCGAAGCTGGAAAAAAGAACCCCACCCGCGACTTGGTTGAAGCATTTGGCTCTGTGCTCGGATTCGCCCCGGAGTTTTTCTACGGTGCGATTGAAGACGTGTTTCATGAAGAACAATGCAGTTTCAGACACCGACGCTCCACACCCGAACGAACGAAGACCAATATCCGAGCGCACGCCACGCTTATCGGCATGGTCATAGCTCGACTGCGTTCACTCTTTCGCTTCCCTGCACAGGACATTCCAAACATTCCAGCTTCTCTTTCAAGTGCTGAAGAAATAGAAACTGCTGCGGAAAGGTGTCGGGATTATTGGAAGCTCGGACTTGACAGTCCCATAATGCAGGTTGGTCGCGTTCTTGAACGTGCAGGTGTGGTGATTGTTCCTCATTTAGTTAAATCTACGAAGGTAGATGCATTCTCCCGATGCGGTCCAACCGCAATCATTTTCTTGAATCAAACGATCAAGAGCACGTCGCGCTGGAATTTTGACATCGGACACGAATGCGGTCACCTAGTGATGCATCCCGGTATTCATACGGGAAGCCGAGAGACAGAGGCGGCAGCGGATAGATTTTCCAGTGCCTTCTTGATGCCACGAAAAGCTTTTGCGCGTGATTTTCGAGTGTCNNTTTGCGTTGAAGCGGCGTTGGCGTGCCAGTGCTGCGGCTATTGTGAGGCGAGGATACGATCTGAGACTGCTTGATGCTGTGGAGTATCGACAAGCGTACAAGTACATGTCATGGAAAAAGTGGACGAGCGACGGAGAACCTGACGAACCAGAGTTCCAACAGCCCGAGTTACTTTCTACCGCCTTGAATTCACTAAGCCCTAAGATGAACATGACTGTCGAAGCACTATGCAAAGAGCTTCATTTCACCGCTGACACTTTTGCTCAAGTGACAGGTGTACTCGTTCGATCAGGGTCGCAACCAAAAAACGACGTGATTCCATTCAACCGTTGAACCAGATTAAACTCAAGCTCAAAGCACGCTTCAACCGTTCCTAGGCAGCCCAGACGATCCAGCATGCCCTTGAACAACTGTCCTCGAAAGGCTCGGTCACCTAAGAAGGCGACCTCGTTGTCGGAGCGGAGCTGGAAGAGCCAGCGCGAAGGAACTGAAC
>PLBX01000209.1:0-126 GCA_003135495.1 Acidobacteriaceae bacterium
TACGATCCGGTGCGCAAGTTCGCGCTCTTCAATAATAATTTTCAGCAAGCGGTTGGGGCGTCGTCCGAAATTTTTCGTTTCATGGATATGGAAGACGAAGTTCGGGAAAAGCCGGCCGCGAAACGC
>PLBX01000209.1:157-13475 GCA_003135495.1 Acidobacteriaceae bacterium
AAGAGCACGCTGGTGCATTTGATTCCACGATTTTTTGACGTCAGCGGCGGCCGCATTTTGATTGATGATCAGGATGTGCGGGATGTGACGTTGGACTCGCTGCGCTCGCAGATTGGGATTGTGACGCAGGAGACGGTGTTGTTCAACGATACGGTGAGAAACAATATTGCTTACGGGCAGCCGCATGTGTCGCAAAAAAAAGTGGAAGAAGCGGCGCGGATGGCGCGGGCGCACGAATTTATTCAGGCGCTCCCTGAAGGCTATGACANNAGCGCATCGCGATTGCGCGCGCGATCCTGAAAAATGCGCCGATCCTGATATTGGACGAGGCCACGTCGGCGCTGGATAGCGAGTCCGAATCACTAGTGCAGGCGGCACTGCAAGATTTGATCAGCGGGCGTACTGTGTTTGTGATTGCGCACCGCCTCTCAACCGTGCGCCGCGCCGATCGAATTGTGGTTCTGGATAATGGCACGATCAGCGATATCGGTGCGCATGAAGAGCTGATGCAAAAGTTGGGAACATACCGGCGGCTTTATGAATTGCAGTTTGCCGAAGCAGATGCGCCTCGCGTAACAAGTGTTCCGCAATAGAATTGTGCCGCAGTAAGATTGTGCGAAAGTAGTTCCACCGATTCAAGGTATTGACGCCATGCCGCTTCGTTCGATGACGGGATTCGCGCAGGTCAGGGGGCAGGTGAGTGCTCAGTTGGCATTCGCGCTTTCACTGAAGGCGGTGAATCATCGTTTTCTTGATATTCACTTTCGCCTGCCGTCAGATACCGATTCGCTGGAAATGAAGTTGCGGCGGATCCTAAAAGAGAAGATGGCACGCGGCCACGTCGAAGTGATTCTGAATCTGGATCGCTCTGGAATGAATGGGGTCGCGTTGAATCGGCAGTTGATTGCGGGCTACGTGCAGGCGTTTCGCGCGGCCGCCGATGAATTCGGAGTTCATGGCGAGCCCGATCTCAACGTGGTGCTGCGAATGCCCGGAGCCATGGATGCAGGCGCTGAAAGATCAGGCCAAGAGCTGGAAGCTGCCGTGATGGCGAAAGCGGAAGAAGCGATCTCGGGGTTGAATGAGATGCGCGAAGAAGAAGGCCGCAGCATTAACACCGAGTTGCGGGCGCGCATGGCGGGCGTGGAAAAGGCGGCGGCGGGCGTGGAAGCGCATCGGGCAACTGTGTTGCGCAGCTACTCGGACCGGTTGCAGTCACGCATTCAGGAATTGTTAGGCACTCAGGTTGAGAAGGAAAGAGTGCTGCAGGAAGTGGCGGTGCTGGTGGATCGCAGCGACATTCAGGAAGAATTGGTTCGCCTCAACGCGCACGTGAAGCATTTTATTGGCTTGCTCGACCAGGGCGGCGAAGTAGGAAAGAAAATGGATTTCCTGCTCCAGGAGATGAACCGCGAAGCGAATACTTTGCTCTCGAAGACTTCCGGGCTGGCGGGCGAGGCGTTGAAGATTACCGAGATGGGGTTGCTGATGAAGTCAGAGATCGAAAAATCGCGCGAGCAGGTCCAGAACCTCGAATGAGTATCGTATACATTGTTTCGGCGCCGTCAGGGTCGGGCAAATCCACGCTGGTAACTAAACTGTTTGAGACAGTTAGGCAGTTGGATTTTTCGATTTCGTATACGACGCGACGGCCGCGTGGCAGCGAACAGAGTGGCAAGGAGTATTTCTTTGTCTCCAAGCCGGAATTTGAAACCATGATTGCGGCGCACGAATTTCTGGAGCACGCTGAAGTCTTCGGAAATTATTACGGCACGGCGCGAAGGTTCCTGCGCCAAGCGGAATCACATGGCAATGACCTTTTGCTCGACATCGATGTACAGGGCGCAAGCCAGATTAAAGGGAAAATTCCGCAGGCGGTGAGCATTTTTATTCTTCCTCCCGACCGGGAGAAATTGGAGTGGCGGCTGCGGAATCGGGGACTGGATTCCGATGAAGTCATCCGTCGCCGGTTGGACACGGCCCGACGTGAGATTGAGAATTATGAGAAATACGACTATATATTAGTAAACAACCTGCTCCAGCAATCCGCCGACGAGCTAAAAGACATAGTGTTGGCGGAGCGATTGCTGCGAAGTGGGGCAAAGCCTACCCCAGAGGAAGCGCGGCGAATAAAGACCGCTCAGGCTTGCCGATTGGAACAAGCGCGCGAGAGGGTGCAACCGATTCTGGCCTCGTTTAACCCGCAAGAGGTAAAGTGAAATTGGGGGAGAGAAAAATATGAAGCTGGTAGAAGGGTTCGACAGCAACTATCGCTACATTCTGGTAGCGGCGCGACGGGCACGGCAACTGCAGGGTGGAGCGCCTCCGGTAATCGATACTGGCTCGCGCAAACCTTGCCGCATCGCGCAGGATGAAATCAAGGCGGGCAAGGTGAAATGGCTAATACCCGAGATTCCGAAATTGCCGGTGTTGGCGGCCACTGAAAGTCTGAACAAAGTCTTCCTCGAAGACGCGTAGACCCGCGTGGTTCTAGTTTCGTATCAGGATATCGCTAGCCTGATACCATCGGAGCCCCTTTAGGGGCTCAGTCAGCGGCGGCTATTCTGAAAGGATAGCCTGCGTCTTTGTGCTATGAAAATTGCGCTTGGCGTCTCCGGTGGAATCGCGGCGTATAAGGCGGCAGAGATCGTCCGCCTTCTTCAAGACCGTGGCGTTCGCGTGCAGGTCGTAATGACCGCCGCAGCGCAGGAGTTCGTTCGTCCTCTCACCTTCGCAGCGCTCTCAGGAGAAAAAGTAATTACAAATATGTTCGGCTCGCCTGATACCGAGGCGAACGTCGACTCGGCCATCGAACATATTGCGGTGGCGCAATCGATCGACGCGCTGCTCGTGGCCCCGGCAACTGCCGATGTGCTGGCGCGCTTTGCGCAGGGCATCGCCAACGATTTTCTCTCTACTCTTTATCTCGCGACCACCGCGCCGGTGGTTGTGGCTCCCGCAATGAACGTTAACATGTGGAATCATGCGGCTACGCAGGCGAATCTGGCTGTCCTGCGGCAGCGTGGGGTTCGCATCGTTGAGCCGGGCGAGGGTTATCTCGCCTGTGGGATGACCGGGTCGGGGCGACTGGCGGAGAACGAAGCGATTATTGGGGCGGTGATGGAAGCGCTTGGCGCCTCGCAAGATTTGGCGGGCGAGACAGTGCTGATTACTGCGGGGCCGACGCGGGAGAAGATCGATCCGGTGCGCTATTTAACCAACCGGTCGAGCGGGCGCATGGGATACGCGCTGGCCGAGGCGGCGCTTCGGCGCGGGGCGCGCGTGCTGCTGGTGAGCGGGCCGACGGCGATTGCCGCTCCGGGCGGGGCGGAGTTGACGCGAGTAGAGACGGCTTCGGAGATGCATGCCGCCGTTTTGAGATTGCTTCCTGAGAGCACCGTCGTCATCAAGACGGCAGCGGTGGCGGACTTCCGGCCAAAAGCGGCAGCGGGACAGAAGATCAAGCGCAAAGGCGAAGTCACGCTGGAACTGGAACCGACCGAAGATATTTTGTCGGAGGTGGCCCGCCGTAAAACTTCGCAGCTCGTTGTTGGATTTGCCGCCGAGACGGAGAACGTTCTGGAAAACGCGCGCGAAAAGCTGGCTTCGAAATCGCTCGACCTGATTGTGGCGAACGACGTTTCACGCGAAGGCATTGGCTTCGACTCCGATCGTAATGCGGTCACCATCATCTCGAATAGCGAAGTGATTGAGGTTCCTGAAACCTCGAAGTGGGAAGTTGCGCACCGGATGCTCGACCAAGTTGTGAAATTACGAAAGCGCTCAGGCGTTACATCCCCCTAGCGCTTTCCCCCCGTGCCCTCTGTTCCCCTAGCGCTTTCCCTCTCTTACCCTAATGACGTCCTGTTCCCCTGTGACCGCTGTTCCCCTGTGACCTCTGTGGTAAAGATCTTCGTGCGCACCATTCAAACCCCAGTTCGTCAAACTTTGTGCGATTTTTTGCATGATTTGGTTTCCCTCTCATGAAAGTTGCTATTCTTATCCGCAATGCCCCGCACGCTTGACCCTGAACTCTGCCACGCCCTCGCCGCGCGAATCCGCTATTACAACGAAATGGGAATTCACGACTTCTACCGGCGGCCGCCGTTGGTGGGATCGGTTGCGGTGCAGCAACCTTCGATCGACGTTTCAGAACATTCATCAGAACACACGACTGAACCAGGAGAAGAGATGAGTCCACGAAAGGCCATTGCTGCTGCAACGGCGGTTGTTGACGAAGCTATTCTCGAGCCAATCTCTTTGAAGCCTGAGCAGAGCGTGAGCGATCCGGTGCAAGCGCTGAAGATAATTCGCGAAGACCTGGGCGACTGCACGCGTTGCGTCCTGCATAAGCAGGGGCGGAAGCAGATTGTGTTTGGCGTGGGGAATCCGAACGCAGAGTTGATGTTCGTCGGCGAAGGCCCTGGCGCCGATGAAGACGAAAAAGGCGAGCCGTTCGTTGGGCGCGCCGGACAACTGCTGAATAACATGATCAAGGCCATGGGTATTCAGCGGGAGGATGTGTATATCGCAAACATCGTGAAGTGCCGTCCGCCGGGAAATCGTCAGCCGGAGCGTGATGAGTGCGCTACCTGCTCGCCCTTTTTGATGCGGCAGATCGCGGTGGTGAAACCGAAGGTGATCGTCGCGCTCGGGGCGACGGCAGCCAAGACTCTGCTCGGGATGAACTCTTCGATGATGCAACTGCGGGGTCGCTTTTACGACTTCAAGCCTACCGGAGTTTTGAGCAACGATCCGAACTGGGATGGTTGCAAATTAGCCGTAACCTATCATCCAGCATTCTTATTGCGCGATCCGCGGCAGAAGGGCGAGGCCTGGAAAGACTTGCAGATGGTGATGAAAGAGTTGGGCATGAAAGCGCCAAAACCAACCACGTAGCGGCGGACGCATTCGTCCGCCAGAGTTTTAAACTTTTGTCATCCTGAGCGAAGTCGAAGGACCCCTACTCCACCCCACCGCGCCCGCGTCGCCCAGAAATTCATAAGGGTCGCCTGACCAGTTGCGGCGCTTGCCGATGCGCGCAGTCATTGGTGAAATATCTTGCTGCCGACACGAGGCGATAAGCGTAGGGGTCCTTCGACTCCGCAAAACGCTTCGCTTCGCGAATCGTTCTGCTACGCTCAGGATGACAACTCTTGCTATTTTTTCTCTTTCATGGCTCTTTTTTGCGACGTCGCCCTCGCCGTGCCGCTTGACATGGCGTTCACCTACGCCATTCCTCCGGGCATGGAGCCGGTTGTAGGCGGGCGTGTGCTGGTGCCGTTTCGGCAGCAGCGCCTGTCGGGCATTGTCGTCGAAGTGCATGATCGTCCTCCTCAAGTTAAAGCTTCCCAGATAAAAAAAGTTATTGAAGCGCTTGATCTCTCTCCCGTGCTTGATGAACAACTTTTGAAATTGGGGAAGTGGATTGCCGATTACTATCTTGCTCCCATCGGCGAGGTGTTTCGGACGATGTTGCCGCTTGCGGCAGAATTTAAGCGGGCGGTTTCGTATCGCATCACTGATGAGGGACGAATGGCTCTGCATCTGGCAGGAGAATCGGGATCTCCGGCGCGGTCGAAGCGTACTCCCGAACAGCAGTTGGTTGAATTTCGCGTGCTCGATCATTTGTCGGAGCGGGAGAGTGTGAGCGAGGCGAGTTTGCGCGGTGGGACTCGGGTTTCAAGGTCACTCCTTGCTGGCATGGTGCGGAAGAAATGGATTGCGCGCGAGGATGTTTCGGCGAAACGGGATGCGGCGCGACTGGTGAAGATCGCGGTGCTGGTTGCAGCGGGGGCTGTCGAGCTCCGCTCGCCCCGGACGGGCGAGGGCGCCCGTCCCCACACGAGCAAGGTAAAGCAACTCAATGCGAATCAGCAGACGTTAATTGACACGCTTGCAGCCTCTGGCGGTCGAGTGCCGGTGGAGGCGCTGCGCGGATTGGAGGTCCCGCGCACCACGCTTGGCACGTTGGTGCGACGAGGATTGATTGAGCTTGTCGATGAGCCGCAGGCTCTCACCACTTCGAAGCTTAAGCCGCGGCAGTCTCCGTTTGAATTTGAGTTTAGTGCTGCACAAAAGGAAGCGTTGCACAAAATTGGAGAAGCTGTGGCCTCCCGCAAATTCAGTGGCCTGCTGCTGCACGGCATCACGGGTTCGGGCAAGACTGCGGTGTATCTGGCGTGCATGCGGCAGGTGCTGGACTCAGGCCGGTCTTCGATTTTGCTGGTGCCCGAAATCGGGCTCACACCAGCCGTGGCGGCTGATCTGCACCAAATATTCGGCGATGAAGTCGCCATCCTGCATTCGGGATTGTCGAATGCCGAGCGCGCCGAGCAGTGGCATCGCATACGCCGCGGCGAGGCGCGGGTGGTGGCGGGGACGCGGTCGGCCGTATTTGCTCCTGTCAGCGATCTGGCGCTCATCATTGTCGACGAGGAGCAGGATTCTTCTTACAAGCAAGAGGAGACGCCGCGCTATCACGCGCGCGACGTGGCCGTGATGCGTGCGAAGATGGCGGGTGCGGCGGTGGTTTTGGGCTCGGCTACTCCTTCGCTGGAGTCTTATTACAACGCCAAGAAAAATAAATATGCGCTGGTCGAGTTGCCGGACCGCGTCGAGAAGCGTCCATTGCCCGAAGTTGAGATAGTCGACATGCGGCAGGAATTTCAGGAGACGGGGAAGGAGCAGGTGATCTCGCGCAAGCTAGCGGAGGAGATTCGCGAGCGGCTCGAGAAAAAAGAACAGGTCATGGTGCTGCTCAACCGGCGCGGATATTCTCCCGTGGTTCTGTGCCGTGCTTGCGGAAAGAGTTTGCAGTGCGAGAATTGCGCCGTCTCCATGACGCATCACAAGCGCGAGCACAAGATGGAATGCCACTACTGCGGGCATGTGGCGAAGATTCCTGAAAAGTGCGCGCAGTGCGGCAGCGAGTACGTTTATTTTGTCGGGACGGGATCAGAAAAGTTAGAGGAGTTGCTCCACGGGATGTTTCCGCAGGCTCGCATTGGCCGCCTCGATCGCGACACTGTGCGCGGCCGAGAAGATTTCGAACATGCACTGAATGCACTGAATGAAGGCGCGCTCGACATGCTCGTCGGCACCCAGATGATCGCCAAGGGGCATGACATCCACGGTGTGACATTGGTTGGCGTGGTTGGAGCGGACATGGCGCTGGGGTTGCCGGATTTTCGGGCGGCGGAGAGAACGTTTCAACTGCTCACGCAAGTTGCGGGACGGGCGGGACGCGGGAATTCTCCGGGCAAAGTTGTACTGCAAACTTATTTTCAGGATCACTATGCGGTGCAGTTTGCGGCGCGGCATGACTTTGCCGGGTTCTACGACAAAGAACTGCAGTTTAGGGCGTGGATGCACTATCCGCCGTATAGTGCGATTGCAAATGTGCTCATTCGTTCCGAGAAATTAGATGAGGCGCTGACTTGGTCGGGCGAACTGGGGCGTTGGTTTGAGAAAACTCGGCATGAAGGGATTCGCGTGCTGGGACCGGCGGCGGCTCCGATCACGCGGTTGAAGCGGGATTATCGTTATCACTTTATTTTGAAGTCTCCGAGCCGCGAGAAGATGAATGCGCTTCTGCGCGGAATGCTGGCCGAAGTGGCAGCGCGGAAGATTCCGCGGACGCAGGTGATTGTGGACGTGGATGCGGTGTGGCTGATGTAGAGGACATTAGAGGACAGCGAAGTGTGGTGGACGGGCGAGGACGCCCGTCGCTCCACTGCTTGTTGTTGAAAATTATTTTCGGTGCAGCAGGTGCTGCACTCCGTCCCGCAAATCGCGCAGCGTCTGGCGGCTTCCGTCGCGAATGTCAGGCCAGACTTCCAACCCCGAGCTGTGAGTGAAGGGAGCAGGCGTGAAGCTTAGGACCAGCATCAACGCCGCGCACAGGGCCAGCGCCCGACGGCGTCCGGTGACGCTGGGATAGCGTGGGACGCGCGGATGCCGGGCGGTTAGGACTAGTAGAACGGCCCAGAGAAACCAGCCAGTCCACATATGTTTCCCCAACGGGATGAGCGCGAAAACCGTCAGTAGCGAAATCCATTTATGAAACTTCGGTGTGATGGAGAAAATAATGTGCCCGCCATCGAGCTGCCCTCCCGGCAAAAGATTAAGGGCGGTGGCGAAAAATCCAACCCACGCGGCGGCGGCGATGGGATGCAGCGAGAGTCCGGACAGTGGCACGCTGATGTGCAACAAATTGGCAGCCAGATAAAAGGCTAGCGGGAATCCGAGTTGCAGTTCCGACAATGGCGATGAATGCACCACCGGCTGCGAGAGTGACAACCCCACGACAAGAGCAACACAGGCGGGGATGAAACCGGCGATAGGCCCGGCGATCCCGATATCGAAAAGTGCCGCGCGAGATGGGATCGGGCTCTTGATGCGAATAAAGGCGCCGAGCGTCCCAATCAAACTTGGAAATGGCACAAAAAATGGCAGAGTCGCAAAGACGCGGTAATGGCGTGCGTACAGGTAATGCCCCATCTCGTGCGCGAACAGGATAAACATCAGGGTCAGGGAGAAGGGCAGGCCCATTAGCAGGTTTGCGGGATGGGCGGCGATCCAGCTAATGGGGAACAACGATAGGGTGTCGTCGTTTAATGAGAATACCGGTTGGTGATGCTGGAAGTAGAACTCCATCCGCGCGCCAACGACCATGGTGCTGCATAGGGTCAGGAGCAGGAATAATAGATATAGCCACCAGCGTTGCCGCGGCGGCGGGATGACCCAGACACCAGGCTGAGATGGCTGCTCCAATTCGAGGGCAGACGGAGATGAGGAAGTGATTTCGGACATACGAAACTGAGGTCAGAGGTTTGAGGTCAGATTGCAAAGGTTGTAACTTCTACAATTTTACCTCTGCCCTCTGCAATCGCGAGAGGCTAGTCGATCGATTGCAGTTCTTTGCCGGGCTTGAAGCGGACGGCTTTCCCTGGCGGAATGGAAACTTCGGCGCCGGTGCGCGGGTTTCGTCCGATGCCGGTCTTTCGGGGGCGGACGTTGAACACTCCGAAACCGCGCAGTTCGATGCGATCTCCAGTGGAGAGCGCTTTCTTCATGCTTTCGAAGACGGTTTCGACGGCGAGCTCCGCCTTGGTCTTGGTGATCCCGGTGCGGTTGACCACTTCGTTGATGATGTCGAGCTTAATCACGCGCCGTCTCCGATCATTCGAGGATTTTGTGCCTCAAGTCATTGATGCTAAGGGGGATAGAGAAGATTGTCAATGGGGGCTATTGTCTCGTAAGATAACTGCACCAGCCGAAGACATTTTGTCATTTTGTAATTTGGAAATTTTATATGGGCGAGTGGGAATTCGCGCCTGTACGCAAGCGCTTTAAAATTACCAGATTACAAAATTACCCAATTACCAAATCCCAAGGAGTTTCATGATCAAGAGTGACCGCTGGATCCGGCGCATGGCGCAGGAACACGACATGATTAATCCGTACTCGGAGAAGCAGGTGAGCGCGGGAGTGATTTCTTACGGCGTGTCGAGTTACGGATATGACTTGCGAGTGGCCGATGAGTTTAAGATTTTTACCAACGTCAACAGCACGGTTATTGACCCGAAGCATTTCGACGAGCGCTCATTTGTGACCGTGAACGCCGATGTCGCCATCGTGCCGCCGAATTCCTTTGCGCTGGCGCGGTCAGTCGAGTATTTCAAGATTCCTCGGGATGTGTTGACGATTTGCGTGGGCAAGTCGACCTACGCGCGATGCGGAATCATCGTGAACGTGACTCCCTTTGAGCCGGAGTGGGAAGGCTTCGTGACGCTCGAGATCTCAAACACCACGCCGTTGCCGGCGAAGATTTATGCCAACGAAGGGCTGTGCCAGATTCTTTTCTTTCAGTCGGACGAAGTTTGCGAGGTCAGCTACAAAGATCGCAAGGGGAAGTATCAGTCGCAGAAGGGAATCGTGCTGCCGAAGCTGTGAGCGCAGATGGCAGCTATCAGCTAGCAGCTGTCAGTGACCCCGCTACTTCAGGTGCAACGCACGGCTTCTGAGCCGTGGCGAGAGACGCTTTGTGTCGGGGTCGCGGACACTCGTTGAAGACTACCCAGGCCCTCATCCCCTGCTAGAAGATACGCATGGTGCCTAATTCTCCAATCACCGTGCGTCTCATAGGGCTCTTGCTCTTCCTCGGCACCATAACGCTCTACTATCCCGCGCTGCAGAACGGATTTGTCTACGACGATCCCGCTTATGTGACCTCAAATTTCTATGTCAAGCAAGGCCTCACTTCACACGGACTGGCATGGGCCTTCACTTCGACCGCAGAGGCCAATTGGCATCCGCTGACGTGGATCTCGCACATGCTCGATGTGCAATTGTTCGGACTGCGCCCCATGGGCCATCATGCCCAGAGCGTTTTCTGGCACGCCATCAATGTGGTGCTGTTGTTTCTGCTGTTGGCCAAGGCAACTGGCTTTGTGGGACGCAGCGCTTTTGTCGCTGGCTTGTTCGCCGTTCATCCGTTGAATGTGGAGTCCGTGGCTTGGGTGGCTGAGCGCAAGACCGTCCTCTGCACTTTTTTCTTTCTTCTCGCTTTGAGCGCCTACGGTTGGTATGCAAAACGGCCATGGACAAAGACAAAGACAAGGACAAGCCGTTATTTGCTGGTAGCGCTCTTCTTCGCGCTGGCGTTGATGGCAAAGCCCATGGCGATCACGCTTCCCTTTGCTTTGCTCCTGCTCGATTTCTGGCCGCTGCGGCGCTATCCGGAAATGACGCTTTCGGAACTTGCGCTCGAGAAAATTCCGCTTCTGGCGCTGTCTGCGGCCAGCGCTGCCATTACGCTCTACGCGCAGCGTGTGGGAGGCGCTGTAGGTTCGACCGCAGCCTTACCACTCGCGATGCGGCTGAAGAACGCTACTTATTCCTATCTCATTTACTTGGAGAAGTCTATATGGCCAGCGCACTTGGCAGTTTTTTATCCACATCCCGAGGCCTCGCTCGCGTCCTGGAAAGTGCTAATTGCAGCGGCCGTCCTGATTCTCATCACGTCCATATTCTGGCACTTTCGCGAACGCCGCTACCTGCTGGTGGGATGGTTGTGGTTTTTGGGAACTTTGGTGCCCGTGATCGGTGTCGTCCAAGTGGGCCGCCAAGCTTGGGCTGACCGGTATGCCTATCTTCCTCTATGGGGACTGTTCGTAATCGGTGTCTGGCTGTTTTCTGAAGGTGCGTCGCGAATTTCGCTTAGCAGGGAGGCGCAGGTCGCGATTGGTTTGGCAGTGCTGCTGGGGTACTCCGTAACCACACACATCGAAGTTGAATACTGGCGGGACGGCTACACGCTGTTCACGCGCGCGCTGCAGGTAACGGGGAAGAATCCAATCGCCGAGGCGAATCTGGGGTCGGCGTTGATGGACATGCGACGGCCCGACTTGGCCGCAGAGCATCTGGAGCGGGCCATCCAGTTGATGCCCACAGATACGACTGCGCACTACGACCTCGGTACATTACTGCATCAGCAGGACAAACTTGGTGAGGCGCAGAAGGAATATCAACTCGCGTTGAAGTACGGTCCCGACCAGCAGGAAGCGGCGCAGACGCACAACAATCTAGGCGTGCTGTTCAATCAACTTGGGCGCCGGGATGACGCGGTCGCGGAGTTCACGAAGGCCATCGCGCTGAATCCTAACGAGCAGAATAGTTTGATCGGGCGGGGCTTGATTGAGCGCAACGAGGGAAAGCTCGACGCCGCTCTGCAGGATTTTTCCAGGGCAGCCCAAGTTGCGCCCTCGCCCCTGGCTTTGTACTGGCAAGGCCGGGTGCTCGAAGAGAAGGGACAACTCTCAGCCGCAGCAGCGGTCTACCGGGCACTGCTGAAACTGGAACCCAATTTCGCCGACACGCAGACGAGATTGGAAAATATTGGGAGAGCGCTGGAATGAGTTCAGAACCGGTTTAAGCATCCAGGATTTTGTTGTCATTTATTCGCGAATCCGCATGCGAAAAGTGGGTTGAGATGCGACAATAAAGATTCCCCGATGACCACCTCTGCGATCATTGCCATCACGCCGGAGATGATCCGGGAACACGGCCTCACTCCGGAAGAATTCGAAAAAATTAAGCAGCTACTGGGTGGGCGCGAGCCTACGCGCACCGAACTGGGTATCTTCAGCGTGATGTGGAGCGAGCACTGCTCCTATAAGTCATCGCGCGTTCATCTGAAGCGTTTGCCTACGCGCAGCAAGCTTGTATTGCAGGGACCGGGGGAGAATGCGGGCATCGTCGATATTGGCGATGGCTGGGCCTGCGCGTTCAAGATCGAGTCGCACAATCATCCATCGTTTATTGAACCGTTTCAGGGAGCGGCCACAGGCGTTGGCGGAATTCTGCGCGATATTTTCACCATGGGAGCGCGGCCGGTGGCGATTATGGATTCGCTTCGCTTTGGGCCGATTCAGCCGGCCCACGCGGGTGAGGGCGCCCGCGCCACACAAACTCAGCCTACACAGGCTGAGGTGCATAAGAACCATTCTGTTATGGAAGGGGTGGTCTCGGGCGTCGCTTCATACGGCAATTGTTTCGGAGTTCCCAATCTTGGCGGCGAGGTCAAATTCGAGCCCTGCTATTCGGGCAATCCATTGGTGAATGCGTTTGCGCTCGGCTTGGTCCGCCGCGATCAAATCTTTTACGGACGCGCCTCCGGCGAAGGCAACCCTGTAATTTACGTCGGCTCGAAGACCGGACGCGACGGCATTCACGGCGCCACCATGGCGAGCGAGGAATTCAGCGAAGGCTCGGAAGCGAAGCGGCCCAATGTTCAAGTTGGGGATCCATTCCTCGAAAAGCTGCTACTGGAAGCCTGTTTGGAGGCGATGCAGACGGGCGCCATTGTTGGCATTCAAGACATGGGCGCGGCGGGGCTGACTTGCTCGACCTGCGAGATGGGCGCGCGCGGCGGCACCGGAGTCGAAATTGAACTCGATCGCGTTCCGCAACGCGAGACTGGCATGACTCCCTACGAGATCATGCTCAGCGAATCGCAGGAGCGCATGCTGCTGGTCGCGCAAAAGGGGCGCGAGAGTGAGGTGTTTCGCGTCTTTGAAAAGTGGGGACTGGATGCGGGGGAAGTCGGGCGCGTCACCTCTGATGCGACGATGCGAGTTCTTGAGCATGGCGAGGTTGTCGCAGAGATTCCGAATGCTGCTCTCACCGATGATGCACCGGTCTATAAGCGTCCGCTTAGGCGCTGGGAGCCCCCAGTGGATCGCGAAAAGCCGGAGCATATCCAGTTTGCTGAAGGCCTAGATTTCACGGCGCAGCTCAAACGTTTACTGGCGAG
>PLBX01000558.1 GCA_003135495.1 Acidobacteriaceae bacterium
AAGAAGCAGGTTCTCGGCTAGAAGCTAAACTTCACGCCGAACTGCAAGTTGCGGGCGTTCAGAGTGCCGGCAGCTTGGCCAAAGTTTCCGGAGGTGTACTTGTTGTGCGCCCCTCCGCCTGCTGTTGCGAGGATGAAATTGGTGTGGTTGAACACGTTGAAGCCGTTAGCGTCGAACTTCATGTTAACCCGCTCCGTGATCTTAAAGGTCTTCGACAGAGTCATATCGGCGTCCCAATTGCCCGGGCCGACGAATGAGTTACGGCCCAAGTTGCCTGTGCAGCCCAGACAAGGAGAGGAGAAGGTGATGTTCGGCGACGAAGTTATGTAGGTCGTCCCATCCGCTTGGGGTGTGCTTCCCCAACCGTTCGCCCAACTCGCGTGGCTAATTCCACCGATCTTTGACACGGTCGAGTTCGGCCGGTCATTGGTGACACCATTCAGATTGAAATCACCGCCAAGGTTCTGACAAGCCCCATCTGAGACATCGGCCACAGTACAGGAACCACCAGGGCCGGTACCGACCAGGTTTGGCTGGAAGGCGTTGAAAGGCTCCCAGTGCGCGCCGCTCTGGAACGACCAGATACCGTTAAGATCCCAGCCGCCCGCGATCGCGCCAGCCACACCCTTCAGACTTTGGCCGGGCAATTGCCAGACGTAGTTAACAACCAGCCGATGCCTGATGTCGAAGATCGAATTGCCTCGATCCAACCCCGGCATAGTCTGATCGGTAGTGTAACCTTCGCCGGCAGCCGCACCGTTCGCGGTGGTGGCTCCGCTGTGCCACGTCGATCCGTTGTCGATTGAATGGCTGTAGGTATAGTCGAGGTTGAAAAGCAGTCCGTGAGACATCTGATGCTTAAGGGATGCCTGGAACGAGTTGTAATTGGAGTTGACTGAATTCTCCCAGTTACGCAACACTCCGTAGTTTTGGTTTAAGCGGATGCCACCGAGACCGGATAGGGTTCTTCCGAAGTTATCCACCGTAGTGGCTCCAAACGGGAGATCAGAGCCCGGTTCGCTATTGATGTTTTCAGCGCGGAACAACTTGTGGCCAGCGGTACCGACATATTTAACGTCAAGCACCGTCTTGGGCATGATTTCTCGCTGCACGTCGAGGTAGAAGTTGTAAACGTACGGATCGCGGACGCCCTGCGGCATCACGATTCCCGTATCAAAAGCCAGGTTCGGATTGCTCGGGTCCCAGCCAACGATGTTGCCTGCGTTCTGCGCTTGCGATGGAGTGCCCTGGTTTCCAGGGTTTGTACCCGGACCGGTAAAGGTTGGTGCGACCGCTGGATTCTGGGAACAGGTGCCCGTCGGGGGAGCACCAACGCAAGTTGTCGGACCGTAGACTACATCGGCGCCGGGTTGCGACACACCGCCAATTACTTCATTAAACGAATAGTACGGCAGGTTCCAGCGCGAGTTGGACAGCGGGTTGTAGAGCGTGCCCTCGTATGCTACGCCGAAGCCGCCACGCAGAGAGGTCTTGCCATCGCCAAACACGTCCCAGGCAAAACCGACTCGGGGACCGAAGTCATTGTGATCGCCCTGACCCAAGGAGCTAGCTGGCGCAAAACCACCCGGCCCGCAAACGCCTACCAGTTGTGCCAGGAGAATTTGTGAAGTTGTGTTGCAGCCAGGAGTCCCCGCAAGCGCATTGGCATTGTAGAGCCGATTGAGCAGACCGTTGCTCGGGCCTATAATGTTGGCGTTTGGGGTGCTTGGGCCGAGTATGAACGTGGTCGCGACATTCGCTTCTTCGCTGTGGCGCGTGAAGAGATCGTAACGGAGACCGAGGTTCAGGGTCAGGCGCTTCGTGACTTTCCAATCATCCTGGAAGTAAGCGCCAAATTCGATATTCCTAAAGTGGCGAATGTTGTCGCTGAGTACGGCGGAAGGATTTTGGTTGTACGAACTCGGCGGGCAGGGGGCTTTGCAAATTCCAGGATCGACGCCATTGACTTGCAGATAGGGAGCGTCAGCGGCGAAGAACACCTGGTCATGGAAGTAGTACGACGGACGCCCGACGTTGAAGTCGCTATTCTCGATGTTGCGCCGGATATCTACGCCAGCCTTCATATTGTGGTTTCCGTGGCTGATCGAAACCATGTCGGAGTAAGAGTAGATGTTGTCTTTGAAGGACTGCGGATAACCGTTATAGGAACCGAAGCCCGCCGTCCCATCGGCAAAACCGATGGCCGGCACGCCGCCATGGTTCACCGTCAGCAAAGTGTTGTTGTCCGTGTAACCCGCGCGGAACTCGTTCAGCACGGATGGACTAAAGGTGTGCACGAAGCTCAAAGAGCCTTGCGGGAAGAGTCCGCGCGATGGGTTGGCGAAGCCACGTGTGCAAGCCGCATTACAGCTACCGAAGGAATCGGTGTTGCGGTCGTAGTTGTACTCGATGTAGAAGCGATTGTTGCTGTTCCAGTTGTAGTCCAGCCGGAGCGAGCCTTCCTTGCCATTGAACAAATTCCCCAAGCTTTGCGTCTGAGTACCGAAGGTAGCCACGCTGTTTTCCTGGATTGCCGCCGCACGGCCTCCGACGATTGACGAAGCTTGAAGAGCCGGGATGCCGGTACAGCCGTCTGCCGCCATTTTAGCCTGATCCGCCGCAGTGACTCCAAAGATGGAAGCCCACTTCTGAGCCATCAGCACAGTTCCACCATAGTTGGCGACATTTCCGGTAGCAGTAGTATTAGCTTGACATAGGAAGCCGGTGTAGTCCGCGGCACCCAAAAAGTTGCCGTTGTACGGGGTGCCGGCATTGAAGCCTGTAATGTAGGCATCGGAACTGGAACCGGCGACCGGAGTGCCGGCATTGGCCGGCTTGAAGTTGCTGTAGAGTAGCGCCGCCGTCGAGTTGAACGGCGTGGTGGCCTGGATGACTGNNCCGAACTGATTGAAATGCAGGGGAGGCCTCGCCACGCTGTTCTGATTCAAGAAGAACTCGTTGGCGTCGAGCGCGTTGTTGCGGATGTATTCCCAACCGCTACCGTGCCAGGCGTTAGTGCCGGCCTTGGTCACGAGGTTGACTGTGCTGCCAGCGCTGTTGCCATATTGCGCCGACATGTTCAATGTCAACTGCTGAAATTCCTCTACGGAGTCCTGAATCGGCGTGTTTATTGGACCGCCGCTCAGATCCTTATTCGAGACGCCGTTGATAAGAAATCCGTTGAAGTCCTCGCGCAATCCGTTGACTACAGTGCCGTGGCCGTTTTCAAAGTCCACGCCCATTACGTTCACGGCGCCAGCACTCATTTGCATCAGGTCGAAAACGTTGCGGCCGTTCAGAGGCAGGTTGTTGATCTGCGCGGAACTGACGGTGGTAGCGAGCTTGGAGTCTTCTGTGTTGACGGCAGCTGCTTCGCCCGTAACTTCAATCGTCTCAGAAGCTTTGCCTAGCTGTAGCTTCAAGTCGACGCGCGAGATGGTGCCAGCGTTCGCGGTGACGCCGTTGTTCTCAATTTTCTTGAAGCCAGGGGCCTCAACCTCGACCCTGTACGTACCGGGCGGCACTTCCTTTACAACATAATTGCCGCTCGCGTTGGTGGTAGTGGACAGATTCAGTCCAGTCGCCGCATTGCTGACGGTGACCTTGGCGTTCGCAATGGAGGCTCCGCTTGGGTCGGTGATGGTTCCTTCAAACTGACCGTTCTGTACCTGCGCGAATGCGCTCAAGGCCAGAAACAACACGGCAAATACTGCTAGGCAAAACTGCAATCTTTTCATTTCCCTACCCTCTCAGAAACTGTGGCGTGCGGTTGTCGCGGTATGCACCAAACTTGCACGAAAAGCTCTGCACTAAGCTTTCAGTTTGCGCAAAACACTATTTGAATCTTCTTGCTGAACTACTCTTAAGACTCGGGCTGCACGGTGCCCGTCGATCGACACTGATCGAAGCTACTTCGGCGAAACTACAAAAAATGGTATGCCGCATTATCGAACAATACGGAGTGCGCAGCATTTTGCGCGAACACAAGTGTTTTGTCAATCCACAATGTTGATTCTGTTGACCGAACCGGCAAAAATCGAGAACAATGCCATCCACCGGAAGTGCCCAACACTGACACTTTTGAAGTAGCATGGCACGTGTTGCACCAAAGTCCTGAATACTATTTTTCAGTTAGTTAGAGTGTAAATCGCTTCAAATTTCTATGAAGAACTGAAGATGGATAACGATCAAATTACGGAATTCCGTAGATTCAACGCGTCACTGTGCAACGAAATGCGGGGCAGATATGGTGATGGATCAGGTCTAGCTTTGACGAAGCGGATTGGAATAAGCATGCTATTACGCTTTCGTTTTTAGTGACTGGCTTCTACTGGCCGGCTTCGATCGGCGAGGAGGATTGATGCCTTTCTATGACGCCGCTTCCTTCTTTGACTACGAGCTCTTCGTCCACCGGTTCGGGACCTAGTTTGTCGATTTGGCCGCTGGGCCAGTGAATCACGATCGAATCGACTTTCGTCGCGGCGCCCAGACCGAAATGGAGGCGGGGGTCGCTCGAACTTTCGAAGCTGCTGCCGGCGCGGACTTCGGCATATCGAGTGGAGCCGTCGGCGGTAATTTCAACTCTTGCTCCGTAGCCATCACGATTCGATTTACTGCCGATGGTCTTGATGCGCAGCCAGTGGCCGGGCGATGGGACTTCGTTGCGTAGCAGGACGGGCGAAGCATCGAGGTTCGTCATGAGGATATCTTGACGGCCGCGATTCCAGAAATCGGCGGTGAGAGCCGCTCGGCCCACATATTTTTTATCCAGCGCGCCGCCCGATTTCTGGCCGACTTCTTCGAATTTTCCGTTGTGCAGGTTGTGAAATAAGAACGGACGTTCGGCATAGCCTACGCCGAATGATTGTCCTTCGACTTGCGGATCGACGTGGCCGTTGGCGATAAAGATGTCGGGCCAGCCGTCGTTGTCGTAATCGAGAAACTTTGCGCCGAAACCTAAATAAGGATTGCTGATCGCTCCTATGCCAGAGGCTCCGGCCACGTCGGTGAACTCGCCGTTATGGTCGTTGTGATAGAGATTGTTATCGTCGTCGGAAAAATTAGTTTTGACAATGTCGGGCCAACCGTCGCGATCGTAGTCGGCGGAGTCGATGCCCATGCCGGCTTGTTCGTGGCCATCGGAACTGTATGCCACGCCAGCTTCGGCGCCGACTTCGGTGAATCCGCCCTTGCAGTCGTTGTGATAGAGCAGGCTCGGCGAAGAGTCATCGGCCACGTAAAGATCGAGGCAGCCGTCTTTGTCGTAATCTAGCCAGAGGACGCCGAGGCCATAGTAGCTTTGCGTATCGATGCCGAGCTTTTCGGTGACGTCCGTGAAAGTTCCGTCTCCGTTGTTGTGATAGAGGCGATCGCGCGCGCCTTTTAGACCGCGCGGCCCGCAATTCACCGGGATGCCGCGATACTGGCAGAAAAGGCTGCTGCCAAACTTCGGCAGATTGTTCATATCGACATCGACGTAGTTCGCGACATAGAGGTCAAGATTCCCATCATTGTCGTAGTCGCCAAAGGCGGCACTTGTTCCCCAGCGGCCTGGGTTGGCGACTCCGGCTTTTGCGGTGACGTCGGTGAAGGTGCCGTCGTGGTTATTGTGGTACAGGGCGGAATGGTTAAATCCGGTGATGTAAATGTCTTCCCATCCGTCGTTGTCGTAGTCGCCGATGGCCACGCCATAACCCCATCCGCAAAAATTCAGGCCTGATTTTGCGGAGACATCGGTGAAGGTTCCATCATGATTGTTGTGGTAGAGGCGTGGCGGATGGCACTTGCCGGCGCGATAGTCGTCCACGGTTGAGCCATCGACGAGGAGAATGTCCATCCATCCATCGTTGTCGTAATCGAGGGCGGCGGCGCCTCCGCATTGGGTTTCTACTATGTACAGCTTTTCGAGACTGCCACAGGTAAGGTGGAAATCGATTTTGGCGGAGCGGGTGACATCGACGAATAGAGGTGGAGTTGGCGGGCTTGCCTTTTGCTCGGGTGAAACTGATTTGGTGGCGGCTGATTTATTCTTTGGCGCTGTCGTCTGGGCAAAAGTTCGCAAAATCCGATCGCCGCTCAGCGCGATTAATAGAAAAGCGGCGGCGATTGCGACGGGCGGTTTCCTGGTCAAATTTCGAAATAGAGTCACTGATCGCGCCCCGTCGCCATTCCGGAGGCGGCAGGTTGCGCCTTCTTGAGTTCGGTAAAGCGTTGGCGTTCGCTTCGCGCTTCCTCGCTCTTGCCCAGTTTTTCGAGAACGCGCGCAAGTTGATAGTGCGGGCTCGGATCTTTGGGATCCAAGTCAGCCGACTTTCGCAAAGCAATTTCTGCCTGCGCCGCATTCCCCGCAAGCGCTTGCGCTTTACCCAGGTTGTACCAGGCGTCTGAATTTTTGACGTCCAGTTGCGTAACCCGTTGCAGGTACTTTGCGGCCTCTTCGTACTTCCCGGCGTCCAGCAGCGAGCGGCCCAGTTCGTAAAGGACGGTGGCATTTTCTCCTGTGGCATTTTCTCGTGAAGTGCGCAATTCCACTCTATATTCGGCGATAGCGTCATCGTTACGCCCGAGGCTGAAGTAGGCAAAACCCAAGTGATAATGGCCGAGTTTAATTGCAGGATCGAGTTTGAGAGCGGTCTTGAACTCGTCGATGGCTTGCAGGCTGCGATTCGAATTCAGGTATGCGCGTCCAAGAAGCATGTGCGCCAGGGCATTTGACTGGTCGAGTTTGACAAANNTGACAACCGCTTCGAGTTCATCCGCCGCGGACGTGTAATCCTGTTCGCTCAATGAGACCAGTGCGAGATCGAAATTTGTGGCGGAATCTTTTGGGTTCAACTCGCGAGCGCGTGTGAGTTGCTCCTTCGCTTGCTTTGCATCACCAGCTTTGAAATACGCCACGCCCAGATAGTGACGAAGTTCTGCATCGCGGGGCCAGCGCGAAACTGCCTGCTGGCCGAGCCGGATGGCGTCCTCGATCTGCCCCGCCTCTAAGTCTTGCAATAGTTCGTGGCGCGTTTGAGTTTGGGTCTCTGTCTGCGCTGGGGTGGCGCTGCCGGTCAGTCTGAATGAAACGATAGTAAGGATAAGGATGAGCGCCAAATTTCGAACCGACATAAGAGGGCGATCCATAGCTGGCGATCCATCCGCAATCCCACCGCAATCCCGTTATCGTTCAGTTACCATCTTAACGTCTGCCATCGTATCGCCTTTACTCAGGCAGCCGCAAACGACTTCATATGGGAGTTTTATGGATACTAAAGATTTTCTTCGGATGTTTGACTACGATTCTTGGGCGAATCGTGAATGCCTCGCAGGGATGCGAGCGGCGAACTCTGTGTCGCCGGACACGGTAGGACGCATCGCGCATATTCTTTCGGTGCAGAAACTTTGGCTGGAGCGCATCCTCAGTCAACCTCAAAGCCTGCCGGTTTGGCCTAGTTCAACAATCGAAGAATGCACGACGATGGCTGAAGAGATTTCTTTGGCTTGGAAAAGTTATCTTAAGCAGTTTTCGGGGCGCCCGATTGATGGCACCGTCAATTACCGCAACAGTAAAGGGGAGCAGTGGTCGAGTCGTGTGGATGACATATTGACGCA
>PLBX01000185.1:0-4530 GCA_003135495.1 Acidobacteriaceae bacterium
ACCTTTTGCCGTGGCGATCAGACGATGGTGCCGCTGAAAGACTAGTCGCCTTTTCCGGGCTCTGGTAGTGTTAGTTCGCCAGCGAACCTTCCTCACCCAAAATCGTTGTTATTAAGCCATTTAGATATAGGCACTTACAAGCCAACCTCCGGCAGAGCTTTGTACCGCCGAAGACCCTGCCCTAACTATTTTCTCCAATCGTGATTTTGCGGGCGCTTGCCTTGACACCCTATTGCGGCGTCGTGAGAATGGCTCTACAGCGTAAATCCTGTGGGACTCCCGTAAAAACCTTAGTTGTTGTCAGGGATGTCCCAAATCTTTCAGGAAATGGAACGATATGACTAGAAATCTCCCCCTAACCAACCTGCTCAGTGCGTTGGTGGTGCTGGCGCTAGCCGGCCTGACTTTTGCTCAAGAAGCGCAATATCCGGAAATACCGGACGCGAAGGCGATGTATAAGACCCTACCGAATCATTTGGAACTGGCTCCGAATGCGACCGCTCCGACGACTCCGGCGCTCACGCAGTGGAATGGCGGTTTTACTGATTTGAAGGGCAAGAAGGTCACTTATACGATGATTGGTACGAATCCTGCCACGACCAACGTCACCACGACGGTGCCGGTTTACATTATTCCGATCAAGATGGTTTACGGTTTAAAAAATGGCAATCGCACGTTTGATCCGGTCAAGGCGACGGTGTCAAACGGCTTGACGGTGGTCAACAATGTGCTCGCCTCGCCGATATTTAAGAAGGGCGTCAACTTCACTCAAGGAAGCACGAATCTGGGGACGACGCAGTACATCGACGCCTTCCAGCGCGGCAACTTCTGGTCATACGTGAAGACGCATACTGGCTACCACGTTCTGCTGGGAACTCCGACTGTATTGCCGGAACAGACGATAACGGTATCGGCATTGCTGGGCTCGGTTATGGCGAATCCTTTTGGCAGCGGAGTGGTGGGAACCTACGACATCTTTTCTTTTGATTCGAAGCTGCAGACGATCATGAAGAACTTCACGCAGCTGAATCATGGAGTCCTGCCGATTTTTGTGACCTATGACGTTTATCTGACCGAAGGTGGATGCTGCATTGGCGGCTATCACAGCGCGAATGGCGTGCAACCGGGCGGGCAAACTTACGCTCATGCCACTTACGTGGATAGTCCGGGCGCGTTCTCGGAGAATGTGTCCGCTCTTTCGCACGAAATTGGCGAGTGGATGGATGATCCGTTTGTCGACAACGCAGTCAACTGCACAGATAACGGCATTCTCGAAGTTGGCGATCCGCTGGAGGGGCTGTCGAATTACGGAACTTATCCGTATACGTATAACGGCTTCACCTATAATCTGCAGTCGCTGGTGTTCATCGGGTATTTTGGGGCGCCGAAGACCACGTCGGTTCACAGTTGGCTGGCTTTTCAGAATGACGAAGCCAAGGTTTGCCCGGGACAGTAAAGGTACGGCAGTGAACTTGTGGAAGATGTCTTTGAGCCCGTCCCCTTTTGGGGACGGGCTTTTTGTTGAGTTGAGGTGAATCTCTCGAAAATTCCATTTTCTCGAAAAGACTTGAACGCGTGATNNGGGCACCCTAAGTTGTTTGGTTCAATGTTTAGAGGCAAACACGAGCTATATTTCCGCCGCAGATGTACGCCACCCGTCCGACACTGTTCTGCAATGCGTTTTCTGCGATGGTTTATCCGCTTGGGCGGGTGCAGAGGCGGCTGATTTCGCCAGTTTTCGGCCTCAAATAGTCCAAAAATATCGGAACACGAGGCTGGCAGGGGTGGCTGGTGTCACTACAGGTTTCCATGCACTTGTGAGTAATTTCTAGGGTACTTTTACCTTGCCGTATACAGTCTTTCTGGTATTCTCACTTCAATTCAAGATCAACTTGTTCAACGCAGAGAACTTGTAGGTTCCGGCATCTCCCTGGATTGCAAGTTGTTGAAAGTTTGATCGTTTAGCCAGTGTTGGAATAAGCCACTTCTTCCAAGAAACTCTTCACGCGCCGGCGCCACGACGCTGCAAGGGTAAGTTCAACACGGACTTCGGTTCGAAAGCTAAAAAAATCTAATTTGGAGAAGTATGCATGTCTAAGTATCTATTAGTGTTTTTGTCGCTCCTCTTACCTTGCGCTCCTGCATTTGCGGGTGTGTATATCACTTCCCCGGCAAATGGCAGCACAGTGGGTGGTTCGGTAAATTTTGTGGCGACAGCCAATACCTCCTGTTCCAAGGGTATTGGTTCGATGGGTATCTACCCGGCTCCTTATAACCTCGCTTACACCAGCGGTGGGTCAAGCCTGAACCACGCTCTGGGCCTTAACAGTGGAACGTACAATGCGGTAATTGTTGCGTGGGATAAATGCGGCGGTGCTTCCTCCGCCGGTGTCAAAGTGACGGTCACCAGCGGCGGCGGCGGGGGCGGCAAGTCGTTTACGAACCTGCAACACAGCGGAGGCTGGGCGGGAGCGGGTCAAGGACCGCCAAACTTTATTGATTGCTCGCCTTGCTCCAAGGTGGCGTGGTCATCGGCTCAGGGAGTGAAGTCGCCGTCCTTGAGTGGCGTGGCTTCCCAATACAATATGTGGGGCAGCGGTCCTTATTGGGACGTTCTTTTCAACAATCATTTGATTGGCGATGGCTCCTCGCAGGGGATGCCTGATTCGAATCACACTATTGTTCCGAACGTGCACGACTTTACTTACGACGTGTACTTCTTCGGCAGCAATCTGCCTGCTTCACAGGCGGTGGAGTTTGATCTCAACCAGTTCTTCAGCGGCATGGGCTTCATCTGGGGTCACGAGTGCCGGATTGCTGGCGGGCATGAATGGGATATTTGGGACAACGTCAGCGCCCACTGGGTTCCGACCGGCATCCCCTGCTATCCCAACAATAATGCCTGGAACCATTTGACGCTTCAGGTGGCGCGCACTTCGAACAACCAGTTGCTGTATAAGTCGATCACGCTAAACGGCGTGACCCACAACCTCAACATTACCTACGCTCCGGGATCGGCTCCGGGGTGGTACGGGATAACGGTTAACTATCAGATGGATGGCAACAACGTTCAATCGCCCTACTCCATCTATCTGGATCAGCTAACCTTCTCTTATCAATGAGGTAATTCTGCAAAAAAAGGCGGACCCGGGAGAGAGTCGGGTCCGCATAAGAAACGGGTAGAGCTTGAGCTCTACCCGAATTTTTTTTTGGCAACTATTGCTGGGGCGGACCGCTGGTGCCAGTCGACGAACCTGTGCCGGTTGTGGTTCCGCTGTTACCTGTCCCTGTCGTTCCGGTGGTTGTTCCAGTCGTGCCGTTGGTGCCGGCCGTCCCCGTGGTGCCAGTTCCTGCAGTGGGTCCTGTCGAAGGAGAGGGCGAGCCCGGCGTGCTGGTGGTTCCGGTGGTGCTTCCCGTCGTTCCGGGGGTAGCCGTGTTTCCGTTCTGCGGAGTGCCCGGGTGGTTGATATTTCCATTGTTCATGTTTCCGTCGTTCGTCGTTCCGTTGGTTCCGTTATTGGTGGTGCTGCCGGGGGTAGTGCTGCCAGCGGCAGTGCTACCCGGGGTAGTCGAACTGGGGGAGGAACCCGGAACCGGGGTGGTAGTGGTGCTGCCCGGAGGGGTAGCCGTGCTGCCGGCGGGTGTGGTGGCACGGGGTGTCTGAGCTTGGCCAGAGGCGCCAGTGCCGCCAGCTGGAGCCGCGCCCGCGGAACCTGCCGCACCCGCCGCACCGGTCTGGGCTGCAACCCAAGTCGCGCATCCGAGAAGCACTGAGAGAATAGTTAATTTTTTTCCTGACATTCTTTTTCCTGACATTAAGAAAGCCTCCTGCTCTAATTTTTCACGGTCCCTCTCGCTGCTGCCCTCGCCGTTCAAGGAATCCACACTTTAGCGAGTGTGCGCTTGTTAGCTAGTTTCAGCCTATCGGGGGGATGCCTTAGACCTAGTTGAGGGATCAAGTAGCCATTCCTGGGAGTAGGGGGCGAGGGGTCCGATTCCGCACCGCGCCGAACAAACGTCGGTAACTTGGTTTGAAGCACCGTCTCGCCTGACAATAGTGACAACCGGTTCGCACCCCTGCGCTTAAGTCAACGCACGGATGGTCGCCTGTCTACTGGTTGAATATATGGATGATCGCTGCATGCAATGCTTTGGGCGATACGAGGTTCTGAACGAGCTCGGTCGCGGAGCCATGGGCGTCGTCTATAAAGCGCGCGATCCCCGGATCAACCGGGTGGTAGCGGTCAAGACTATTTCTCTTATCGGTCAATCCTCGGAAGACGAAAGCGAATATCGGCAACGCTTTTTTCGAGAAGCGGAAGCGGCGGGACGCCNNGGTGAGGAGCCGGAGACGCGCGCCCCTTATATCGTGATGGAATTCGTAGGCGGCGAAAGCCTTGAGAACACGCTTGCGCGCAACAATCGAAAGCTGCCCGTCGCAACGGCATTGCAACTTACGATGGAAGTTGCGGAAGCGCTGGATAATGCCCATTGCATGGGCGTGGTTCACCGCGATCTGAAGCCTGCCAA
>PLBX01000185.1:4627-4800 GCA_003135495.1 Acidobacteriaceae bacterium
TTATTTTCGCTGGGCGTGATCCTCTATACGGTCCTAACCGGTCACCGGCCGTTTCAAGGCAATAGTGCGCTCACAGTTTCGTACAAGGTGGTGAACCGCGATCCGATACCGGCAACGCTTCTGGATACGGAGTTGCCTGCTGGCCTGGATTACATCATCACGCGGGCGATGGC
>PLBX01000346.1:0-5276 GCA_003135495.1 Acidobacteriaceae bacterium
TGTTTTCCCCTTGCATCTGCCAGCGTTACGCGAACGCCGTGAGGACATTCCTACGCTGATTCGGCATTTTGTGGAAAAATGCGCTGCCCGCCTGCACAAGCACATCGACTTCATACCCGACGAAGCGGTGAACGCCATGGTCCACTGGAGATGGCCGGGAAATATCCGCGAGCTGGAGAATTTTATCGAACGCTCGGTCATTCTCTCGGAAGGCACTCAGTTGACTGCGCCCTTGGGCGAGTTACGCGACGAAATCGCGCGGCAACCGGCAGAGTCGGAAGGCACGCTACGCGATCGCGAACGCGAACACATTATTGGAATTCTGTGTCAAACACGAGGCGTATTGTCTGGTCCGGGTGGTGCGGCGGCGCGGCTTGGCCTTAAGCGCACCACACTGCAATACAAAATGCAGCGCTTGGGGATCACTCGTACTGACTATTTGCGCTGATCGGAACCGCCAGATCTTCAATTGTCTCGCGCCAAAATAACGGCAGCCTGCCAATTTTCCGGCGGTCGCTTTTCCTGAAATGTTTTGTTTAGAGAATCTACATCTCGCACTTTCAAGAGTTTGCATCCGTTCTTTAAATGGCATGTGGTTTGCATCGTTGATACGCAACAAGAAGCGCACTAAGAAGAAAAAGCGTCGTTCCTGGGAGTGGAAATGGGTGTACCTCGCTACGTCGGAATTCCGAAAGATTGCCTGAGTTGCACCCTGCGCGCTAACGGCGATTTCTGCAATTTACCGCCAACACCAATGGCGGCGTTCAGCGCAATCGGCCATTTGACGCTCTATCCTCCCAACTCGGTTCTGTTGACTGAGGGGCATATCCCGCGTGGTATTTACATCCTCTGCTCAGGCCGCGCCAAACTCTCCGTTGAATCCAAAGACGGCAAGATAGTCATCCTGAAAATCGCCGGCAACCGTCATGTGTTG
The DNA here is from genome assembly GCA_003135495.1 of Acidobacteriaceae bacterium. GTDB lineage: Bacteria > Acidobacteriota > Terriglobia > Terriglobales > Acidobacteriaceae > Acidiflorens. The sequence goes on from PLBX01000346.1 coordinate 935, forward strand.
GGTCTTAGTGCCGTTATTTTCGGCGGGCCCTCTGTAATCACGGTCACCACCATTGAGTACTGCCAGGTTAAATTCGTCGAGCGGGAAAGTTTCCTACACTTCGTCGAGCACGACAGCTCCGCTGCCATCGCATGTGCCGCCATGCTGGGACGCGAGCTCACCAGTTCTTTCTCCGATGTTCATGAACTATTGCTGGCCCGCAGCTCGACAGTAAAACTGGCTCGGCTCTTGCTTTCCTGGGTAGCGACAGAACCACGCAACCGCGAGTTGCGTGTGGCCTCCGAATTCACGCACGAAGAGATGGCACAGATGATCGGATCTTCGCGCGAAACCGTAACGCGCCTGCTCAGTGATCTAAAGCGAAAAGATTTGATTCGCCTTGAAGGTGCAACCTTGGTGATCCCGAACCGGATCGCCTTGCAAGCAATGACGTCCTGAGATCCCTCCCCGGGCGGACGAAGTGGTCTCCGCGTCCGCCCTTTTTTTTCAGAGGTTGAACAATTCCCGCAGGNNTGGTAGGAACTCTTGAACCAAGGCACAACTTCCCGGATGTGATTGATATTCACTAGAAAAGACCGGTGCGCCCGCCAAAACAGATTAGGATCGAGACTATCGAAGAGCTCTTCCAGCGTTCGACAGTTCGACTGTCCTTCCAACCCCGCATGACCGCTAGTGGCTACGGTAATCACCCCATCTTCGATGGTCGCGTAGCAAATGTCTTTCGGATCCGTAAGGAATAACCTACCCGTGGCCTTAATCAGAATCTTCGCGGTCTGCGGCTTCTGCGATTCCAGCATNNCCGCTCCTGCGCGCGGTTGATCGCCTCGCGCAACCGCGTTTTCTCGACCGGCTTCAGGAGGTAATCGACCGCGTTCACCTCGAAAGCCTTCACCGCATACTGATCGAACGCGGTGGCGAATACGATTTTCGGCAACGGAATCTTGCGGTCGAGCAGTTTCTTGATAACGCCGAAACCATCGAGGCCCGGCATCTGCACGTCAAGAAACACCAGGTCAGGAGCATGTTCCTTAATTAAGTTGACGGCTTCGAGCCCATTCTTGCCTTGCGCGACCACATTCACGTCGCCCAGATTCTTGAGTAAGTATGCAAGTTCGTCGCGCGCCAACTGTTCATCATCGACGATAACTGCGGAGAGAGGCATAGTATTCCGAGCCGAACTGGCAGACGCGTTATTCAAAGAAGCGATCACCATATTCTTTAGTCGAGTATAGCGACCGCGAGAAAGCAGGGTCAACGCGATTACTCGGTCATAGCTCCGGAACAGCGAGAGCTGGCGCCCCCGAACAGATTCTTGTTCTGGCGCAAAAACAATGCGCCGGAAAATTCCGGCGCATTGAAAAGGAAACATAAATAGTAACCCGTCAGTAGCTCATCGACGCTTTCTTCGGCGGTACGTCGTTCGACGTCATGTCGAAGGTGAGCATGAACCCGTTCGTCCCCTTGAACTCAAAAGCATTCGGGCCTTCCCGATAAGCCTCAATCTCATTGGGCATCATGACGAAACCTTCGTTGCGCGGCGTGCCCCAATATCTAACGTTCTTGAGCACCGCCGGCTCATCGGTCAAACCCTGAAAGCGCTTCAGTTTAACCTCGGCGGTCTTGCCTCCGTTAAGCGTCGCATGCGCCTGATCTTTGTCGAAGGTCCAGGTATCGATATTGCCTTCGGCGGTCTCAAACGATTTCCACTTCACCGGAAAAACGTTCCCCAGGATGTCACCCAGGGCGTGCCGCTGCTCCGGAGTTGTGGCTTTATCAAATGTGACCAGCGCCCGTTCTAGTTGACCCTGCGAGAAATCCGCGCCCAAGTCTCCAGTAATCCAGAACTTGGCTCCTGCGAGATCGGTGCTGCCGTAATGCCCCTGGTTGACTTTGTAAGCGTTATTAAACTTGCAGTAGTGTTCAGTTTTGCCGCCCTCGTGATGCGCGGCAGGGTGCGAATTGAAATAGCAAATGCAGAAGTGCGGACAGCTGCACGCTTCAATTGCCGTCGCGTTGATCGCCCAATTTGGCGTCGGCGAAGAAGAATGCGCCACCGTGATACTAAGCAGGGCCCCGATAATCAGCAATGCCAGTCTTTGCATTGGACACCCCCTCTTTGTGCAGGATTATGTGCCCAAAACAAATTGCTGGCAAGCGCTTGATAACAATTCTTAAGACGTTGAAAACACCGTGCCGCTAAGCGACATTTTCAATCGCCAGCGCCATGCCCATGCCCCCGCTGACGCAGAGCGTGGCTAAGCCGCGCCGCGCTTTTCGTTTCATCATCTCGTGGAGCAGCGTCACCGTGATCCGCGTCCCGGTGCAACCGATGGGATGGCCTAGCGCGATCGCGCCGCCGTTGACGTTCAGCTTCTCGCGATCGAAATGCAACTCGCGATCGCAAGCCAGGACTTGGGCCGCAAAAGCTTCATTCAATTCGACAAGATCGAAGTCCGCGAGTTTAAGCCCATGCTTCTGTTCCATTTTGCGGATCGCAGGAACTGGCCCTATACCCATCACGCGCGGATCAACTCCCGCGGATGTCGCGGCAAGGATTCTTGCAAGCGGTCTCAAGTTATTTTGCGTGGCGAATTTCTCGCTACCAAAAACGACCGCTGCCGCCCCATCGGTTATTCCTGAAGAGTTTCCCGCGGTGATTGTGCCAGTCTTGGAAAAAACCGGAACCAGCTTGGTCAGCTTTTCCATGTTCGCGTCCAGAAATAAATGTTCATCGCGGGAAAAAATGGTTGCGCCTTTTTTACCTTCGATCGTCACCGGCGCAAGTTCCGCATCGAATCTTCCGCCGGATTGCGCCGCAGCCGCGCGTTGCTGAGACATAAGCGCAAATTGATCCTGCTCGTCGCGCGAAATCTTATATTGTTCAACGAGAACTTCGGCCGTCTCTCCCATCAGCATCTTCGCCATTGGGCAAAAGAATCCATCGCGATACATGCCGTCGACAAGTTCCTGATTGCCGAGTCGATATCCCCAACGCGCTCCCTCGAGATAATAAGGAAGCCGCGACATCGATTCGGTTCCTCCCGCCAACACACACTCAAGATTCCCAGTAGCAATCTCCTGAAATGCCAGCGCGATGGACTTGATGCCGGACGCGCACGCCTTGTTAACCGTGTAGGCGGGAACTTCCTGCGGGATGCCAGCCCGAATCGAAATTTGACGCGCAGGATTAGGCCCGCCTCCGGCCTGCCGCGCATTCCCGAAGATCGTCTCTTCTATTTGCTCGGGCTGCACGTCCGCGCGTTCGAGCGCGGCCTTCGCAGCGGCCACCCCCATATCCGCCGCCGAAAGCGAAGCGAGCGAGCCGCCAAATTTACCAATGGGCGTGCGCACCGCCGACAGGATGTAGACATCGTTCACTCGTTGCTCCCAGACATTTGAGTCTAGCAAAGTGCAAAAAGGCGTAACCACAGAGGACACGAAGGTGACACAGGGGGCACAGAGGGAGTTCAACAAATTCTCCCGGACTCTAGTTATGTTTTTCTCTGTGTCCTCTGTGAAACCCCTGTGCCCTCTGTGGTAAAGATTTTGACCCTCCACAAGCTAAACTAATCCTCGTGAACATTCTCTACGGAATCAATACAGTGACCGAGGCCCTCAAGGCTAGAGGACGAAATTTCGAGTGGGTGGGCGTCGCCAAAGAACGCAAAGATATTCGTCTGCGCCGCGTAATCGACGAGTGCCGCAAGATCGGCGTTCCAGTGCGCGTCATGTCACGCGAGGAGTTGGACGAAGTTGCCGGGAACGCGGCGCATCAGGGCTTGGTAGCCTCTACTTCGGCCAAGCAATATAGCGATCTCGACGACATCGTCGCCTCCAGACGCGGGGAACATTCTCTCATCGTGGTGCTGGACGGAATCGAAGATCCGCACAATCTTGGAGCTATCCTGCGCACTGCCGATGCGGCAGGAGCCGATGGCGTGGTGATTCCCGAGCGGCGTTCCGCGGCAGTTACAGCCGCCGTTGCAAAGGTTTCCGCGGGAGCCAGCGAGCATCTGGCAGTGGCAAAAGTCACAAACATTTCACGGGCGCTCGAGGAACTGAAGGAAAAAGATTTGTGGGTGGTTGGCCTCGATGAACGCGGCCCGCAGACCTATGACGCGGTGGACTACAAGATGCATTGCGCCGTCGTGCTCGGCGCGGAGGGGAAAGGATTGCACGATCTGGTCCGCCGGCACTGCGATTTCTTAGTGTCGATTCCGATGCTCGGGAAGGTCCCATCCTTAAACGTGTCGGTCGCCGCCGGCGTGGTGCTCTATGAAGTTGTACGCCAAAGGCGATTGGACGCATCCAAGAAAGCATGAAGCTCCTCGCACTTCTTGGC
>PLBX01000346.1:5312-5435 GCA_003135495.1 Acidobacteriaceae bacterium
TAAATTGGCGTTCAATTCGCGTAGGTGGCAAACCGGTCCAATTTGTTTCGCAGCCCTACACCTCCGACATTGATCATACGGGGGAACTCTCCGAAGCCATCGTAACCCTCGCCCAGGAGGTTC
>PLBX01000219.1 GCA_003135495.1 Acidobacteriaceae bacterium
CGTCGGCACGGCGGGCAGCGGCGCGGAGATGCGCGCCGCATCGGCGCTCGACATCGCATTGTGGGACCTTTGCGGCCAGGCGGCCGGACAGCCGCTGCATCGGGTTCTCGGCGGCGCGTGCCGCGACTCGATCCGCACGTACAACACGTGCGCCGGTTACCGCTACATCCGCGACGAGAGCGGCCAGGCTGTCATGAACTGGGGTCTGCCGGGCGCCGAAGTCGAGGGCCCGTACGAAGATCTCGACGCGTTCCTGAACAGAGCGGACGAGCTGGCCCGCGACCTCCTCGCCCAGGGCATCACCGGGATGAAGATCTGGCCGTTCGATCCGATCGCTCGGGAGACTGGCGGAAATCATATTTCGGGGGAGCAGTTGCGGAAAGCCATCGAACCTTTGCGACTGATTCGCGAAGAATTCGGGGATGCGATCGACGTCGCCATAGAGTTTCATGGGTTCTGGAACCTGCCTTGCGCCATCAAGATTGCCGCGGCGCTGGAGCAGTACCAGCCGATGTGGTTGGAGGAGATGCTGCCGCAGGACAACATGGCGGCTTATGCGGAACTGGCGCGGTCGACCAACCTTCCGCTTTGCGTGAGCGAGCGACTGATGACGCGATGGGGATTCCGCGAGTTGCTGGAAAATCGCGCGGCGCAAATCATCATGCCCGACATCGCCTGGTGCGGAGGGATTTCCGAAGGCAAGAAGATTGCGACGATGGCGGAGACCTCTTATCTTCCGGTGGCTCCGCACAATTGCGGCGGGCCTATTTTGCACTTTGCCACAGCGCATTTCGCGGCCAACGCCACTAATCTCTTCATCATGGAAAGTGTGAGGCGGCACTATGGTGAAGAGTATGACGGGTTGGTCACGCGCAAACTTGTTCCGGGGGCGGACGGGTATTTACCGTTGCCGCCGGGTCCCGGTCTAGGAGTGGAATTAAGCGCCGACGTGCTCAAATCCAAGAATGCCGTGGTGAGGAGATCCGAGCTTTAGATTTGTGTGCGGGATAACTTGTCCCTTGTTGGACCGCGCGAAGTTTCTCACGAAAAATTGACGTAGCCTATTTGGCTTTCTCCGGCTCATCGGTCAACATCGCGAGCAGGGTTCCTACCGGCACTTTCACACCATTTTCGACTTGAATGGGCCCGAGGTAGCCCTTGCCCATGGACTCGACTTCCATTTCAATCTTGTCGGTTTCGACCATGAAGAGTGGCTCGCCCTTATCGATCCAGTCGCCCGGGGCTTTCAGCCAAGTGGTTACGGAACCTTCTTCCATGGTGAGGCCGAGTTGCGGCATGACAATTTTGTACGCCATGGTTATGCCTTTCTCTTTGCGGATTTCATCATACTGTGAATTTCGGCGACGATGCGCTCGACGGTGGGAATCATCTGGTTTTCAAGCACCGGGCTGAAGGGATTGGGAACGGGGAGCGAATTGATTCTCCGCGGCGGAACCTGCAGTTCGTCGAAGCAATCTTCGGCCGCGATGGCTAAGAGCTCGGCGGCGAAACTGCAGGAAGATGGCGATTCGTCGATGACGACGAGGCGTCCAGTTTTCTTGATGGAGGCGGTGATTTTCTGGCGGTCAAGGGGAACGATCGTTCTGGGATCGATAACTTCGGCTGAGATGCCCTCGAAGTCGAGCGCGGCAGCGGCCTTGGAGGCGAGGTCGACCATGCGCGACATGGCGATGATCGTGAGATCGGTGCCTTCGCGAACGATGCGTGCGTCTCCGAATGGGATGAGATATTCTTCCTCGGGCACGACGCATTTCGTATTGTAGAGAGACTTGTGCTCGATAACTGCTACCGGGCCGGGATCGCGGAGCGCGGTTTTGAACAGGCCTTTCAGATCATAAGGGTTCGAAGGCAGAACGACCTTCAGGCCGGGAGTGTTGGCGAACCAGTTATAGAAAGTGTGGGAATGATGCGCTCCAGCATTGCGCACCGCGCCCATGGCTCCCCGGATGACGACTGGTGCTTTGATCTTTCCGTTGGACATGTAGGAGATGTTCGCCGCTTGCTGCACGATTTGGGTGATCGCTTCGAGAGCGAAGTCGAGGAAGACTTCATCGATAACCGTGCGTGTTCCGGCCATGGCGGCACCGATGGCCACGCCGGTAGCGCCCAGTTCACAGATGCCTGTGTCGCGAAGGCGATGATCGCCGAACTCTTTCCAGAGACCACGGGTTTGGCGAAAGTTGCCGCCGCGAGCGCCGATGCCCTGCCCGATGTAAACGATAGTTTCGTCGCGACGCATCTCTTCGCGTAGTGCTTCGACTCCAGCGTCTCCGTAATTAATCACACGGCCTTGCTCAGACATAAATTCTCCTAACTAAAACACGTGGTCGTTGACGGACTCGGACGGTGGCTCCGGGCTACTTTCAGCAAACTCAACTGCCTCGTCGATCAAACGCTCGACTTCGAGGTCGACGTGCTGGAGTTTGCTTTCGTCTAGTCCGGAACCTATCAAGCGTTGGCGAGCGAGTTTTACCGGATCTTTTTGCTTCCATTGCTGTACTTCTTCGCGGGTTCGGTAGTCGGTGCCAGGATCGCCTTCGTGATGGCCGACATAGCGATAGGTCTTGCACTCGATTAAGGTAGGGCCGCCATCTTCACGGGCGCGACGAATAGCTTGCGATGCNNNNGCACCCAGGTTCACTGCTTCGTGAAAGGAGCCGCTGTTAACCGCGCCATCGCCAAAAAAGCAGACGACTACCTGACCATTTTTACGAAGCATGGCGCTGAGGGCGGCTCCGGTGGCGAGAGGGATGGGGGCGCCCACGATTCCGTTGGTGCCCATGAATCCGTATTCCGGCGCATACATGTGCATGCTACCGCCGCGACCGCCGGAACTTCCCGTGGATTTGCCCCAGAGTTCAGCGAGCACTATGGAGGCGGGAACGCCCTTAGCCAAGGCGTGGCCGTGTCCGCGATGAGTGCTGAAAATCAGATCGGGGGCCTCGAGATTGGAACAGACGCCAACGGCGACAGCTTCTTCTCCCACATAAAGGTGGACGAAGCCGGGAAGCCGTCCGTTGCGGTACAGCTCCTGAACTTTGAGTTCAAACAATCTCAGCTCAAGCATCTTCCTGTAATAAGCGAGCAGTAAATCATGCGAGATCTGCTCCGCCAGAAGTGGTTCCGACATTTTGTGAACCTCCCGATTTATTGCAAAAGTGGTAGTTGCTGGGGCCTGCGCTGCGATTGCGAACGGTACACCGCGGTGAAGAGTTCCACCACGCTGCGTCCGGCTTGACCATCGACTAAGGGTAGGCGATTCTCAGTTATGGCGTCGAGAAAATCGGAAATTTGTATCTGATGATAGTGAGTCATCACGTTCCACGGGCGCGACCGATCTTCTTCGTTCCAAACTTTCAGCATGTTCTCTTCGCCCGGGACGGTCCAAACGTCATTGAATGGAGGATCCATTTTCTCGGTGACGCCGGAGATAAAGGGCGAACCGCTGTCGATTTCGGCGCCGACGGAGGCGCCGGATGAGCCGTGGATANNTTTTCCGTAGAGGCCTGGGCGTTGAGAATTGCTGAGGACGATAGAAGCCATTCCACCGCTCTTAAAGCGGACAGAGGCGACCACGGTGTCGTCGACTTCGATGCCAGGATGGTTGTAGTTGTCCCAATAGGCCTGCAATTCGACGGCTGGCCCCATAAACCAGTTGAGCAGGTCGAGATAGTGCGGAGCTTGACTGACGACAACTCCACCGCCTTCACCCTTCCAGGTTCCGCGCCAGGGATCGGATAAATAATAGGCGGGCTCGCGCCAGCCGAGCATGGTGACGATGGCGAGGACGGGTTTGCCGAGTTTGCCGTCATCGATGGCGGCTTTCATTCTCAAAACAGGCTCGTACCAGCGGCGCTGGCTGATGACTCCGAGTTTGATTCCGGCGGCTCGAGCCGCAGTTATGGCGCGATCACAGGATTCGAGATCGATAGCCAACGGCTTCTCGGAAATCACGTGGACACCGGCTGCCGCTGCAGCTTCTACGGCGGCGGGATGCTGAGTATGCTGCGTGCAGACGGAGAGTACATCGACTTTTTCACGCTTCAACATTTCAGCCAGGTCGGTGTAGGCGTTGACACTTAATTTGTCTGCGAACGCCTGCGCGCGGTCGGAAGCGACATCGCATACGGCGATCAACTCCGAATTGGGTAATGTCTGATAGGCGAGAGCATGGGTGCTCGCAACCTTGCCGCATCCTACGATGGCAGCCTTCAGCCGAGTGGGAGATGAGTTCGTCATATACCTTTCATTTTTCAGTCACGCAGAGAGCAGTTGACGCCGACAGCCAAGCAGTCGCATTAGGAAATCGAACTGCCGTCCGATTCGCCCGGACGATGGCGTAGTTCGACGAAAAATCCAACCAGTTTTTGCGTATCGAGCAGNNGAGCAGAGCCCAGCGCGTTCCAGGCCGAATGCCGGTCCCCGATTGCAGCACAGTGACGCCGGATTTTGCGAGTTCCTCGATGACGGGATCGATATCCCTTACTTCAAATAGGACGTGGTGAATTCCGCCCCCCGTCTGATCGAGAAAGTCCCGGTATCCGCTGCGGCCTTCGAGCGGCTGAATCAGTTCGACCTCCACCTCTCCCAATTGCACGAAGGCTTGGCGGAAGCGGACGTGCTCTTCGACACCGTGGTAGTAATATTTGGCCTCGGCGCGGTCCGGCCAATCCACGAATCGAAAAGGGCCGATTCCGAAGAGCGCAGTCAGTAGCTGCGTCGTGCGCTCGCGGTCGGCGACGACCACGCCGATTTGAACGAGACGCTTCAGCCGCACGCTACATGGAAGGATGGCCGACAAACGGTTTGTCATGGGATCGCTCATCGGGCCAGATAGCCACCATCCACGGGAAGAATCACTCCTGTAACCATGGAAGAGGCTTGCGAAGCCAGAAATAAGGCCGGGCCGACGATTTCTTCGGGTTCACCAACGCGCCCGAGGGGGATATTGGAAACCCACGTCTGCATCAGCTTCTGGGGATCGAACTGTGGCTGCGCCATGACTTCCTTAAGTCCCGGCGTCATGAATTGACACGGGGCGATGGCATTGACGCGAATGCCGCGATCAGCCCATTCGAGAGCGAGTTGCTTAGTCAAGGCGTCCACGCCGCCTTTGCTGGCGCAGTACGCGTTCGCACCGCGACCCACCCCGACTTGGCCGGCGATGGAGGAGAAATTGATGATCACTCCTTTACCTTTGGTGAGCATCACGCGCGCCGCAGCCTGGCAGCAAAGAAAGGTGCCGCGAAGATTGATGTCGAGAACTCGGTCCCAGGTTTCGAGCGGCGTCAGTTCGGCGGGGTCGTGCTGCGGAATACCGGCACAATTCACGAGGATATCGATGCCGCCGAGTTCTCGAACGGTTGTCTCAACCATTGTCGTGACGTCCGAAGGGATGGCCACATTGGCTTGCACGGCGATGCCGCGTGTGCCGCTCTTACGAACTCTTTCAGCGGTACTCCGCGGTTTATCGATATCAAGATCGCTGGCCGCGATGTCACAGCCGAACTGCGCGAAGGCGAGCGAAATCGCTTCGCCGAAACCGACTCCGGCACCGGTTATCAGCGCCACTTTACCGCTCAGGTCAAAAAGTTTGCGAAGGTTGTTGTCTTCTATATTCATGGCTCACGTCTTAAAGAACATTTTCCGGCACTATAAAATGTATAACCTTCAACGGTGGAGCGGATCAGCGAGTTTTTACGTTTGCGGGCAAGCCTTCGAACNNGCTCCCGCCGCTTCGAGCCTGATGTTGATTCCGTCCTGCATTAAGCGAAAGCCGGACATCTCAACGGATTCGCCCCGATTTTCAAATGTGACTCTGTAAGATGCGGAGGAGTCAAGTCCGCGGGGAAAAAAATGGTAGACCGGATCTTCAAGACTCGAGGTTCGAAAGAGAGCTGTGACATCTTTTTTCTTGTCGGCGCTAGCGTATTCGAGCACGACCCAGGGCGACTCTTCGAAGAAGGGTGTGGTGGGAGTGTGATGGTAGACGATGCTGTCGCGCAAAATGGGTCGCAATTCCCGCTTGTAGAGATCTACACCAGAGCGAATTTTATCGCGCAGAACCGGGTTCAACTCGGCGAGCGTGGGAGCGATTCCGCGAAAGATCGGCAGGGACATCTGCACCTGCCGCAACTGAGAGCTAATATCGCCATCGCCGGCAAGATCGGGAACTTCGGTGCCGAAGGTGCGCAGAAGAATTTCCGGGGGAAGCACCCACGTCATGCCGTTCAGAATTTTGACGCCACGGGGTTCGCGCATCCAATCGGAAAGTTCGGTGTTGTCGAAGCGGTGCAGGATGCCCCAATCCAGGCGTCCGCCGCCGCCTGCGCAATTCTGAAAAATAACTTTGGGAAATTCTTGCCGCAGCCGGTCGAACATAGCGTAAAGATTTTCGACGTGGCGCCAGGATGAATTCTCGACGAAACCCTCGCGAAGCTGATTGCCATCTTCTTCGACAGACATGTTGTAGTCGATGCGAAACACATCGAGGTCGTACTTGCGGATAATCCTGGCAATCTCTGATTCCATCCACTTGGCGACCACCGGATTTCCCACGTCCAGGTGGCGGCCATTGGCAATCGGCTGACCGTTGCGAGTCAAAATCCAGTCGGGATGTTCTTTTCGCAATTTCGATGCTGCTCCCGCGCCTTCAATTTCAACCCACAACCCGAAGCGCAACCCCTTTTTACGCGCATACTCCCGAATCGGCTGAATATCGTTGGGCAGCCAGTTGCCGGCATACCAATCCCCGACGTTTTGATACCAGATGTTCGGCTCGGGCCCATACCAACCGGCATCGATAAGGAATGTCTCCGCGCCAATATCAGCGGCCATGTCGATTTCGCGATCGATGCCTGCTTCGGTCTCATGATCGACGATATAACCGCGATGATTGGCTTCCACATCGAAAACGTGTTCTGAAGGAGTCCGTGGGAGAACGTCCCGGCGAACGTGGTCGAGTAGTGCCTGAGTGACGTGATCCAGATCCGACTTCATGCAGAGAATATGCGTCTCGGGTGTCTTGACCACCTCGCCCGGGCTCATCACACGCAAGGCCGGATCGGCCGACGCTGGGCCCATGTCAAAGAACAATCGGGCCTCGTTGACCGGCCTGTCGACTGAGTCTGATCTGTCGACTTGCGATTTTTCTACCTTGCTGGTAACTCGGATTCTCCAGTTCGCGCTCCAGGCCAGCGAAGCAACAAACCATTCGCCGGTTGCATTATTACGAGCGAAAAATGTGGGATGTCCCCATCCCGATTTACCCCGCTCTCCTGTGATGATTTTCGTTTCGTTAATAACAGGATCGAAGCGCCATGCTCCTTCGTATCCCCATTTGCTGTACTGTGCGTACCCTACGTCGTAAACATCTTCGGAGTCCGGTGGAAGTTTCTCCGCAAAATTTGGCGTATGCCAGAGTTGACCTGCCCACGGCGATACGTCTGAGATTGCGGTGGGACGTTGCCCCGTATTGTTTATTTCAAGCCAGCGAACCATTACCGGGCCGCCGTTCAGCAGGGTTTCAACCTTTACGCGAATGGGGCGGACGCTGCTTTCCAATTCGACTGTCACCAGCAACCCGTTCGGATTGGTGAGTTGAGATGCTCCGATCCATTTCCACGTTCCTGAAAGTTCTTGTCCTTCCATGGCGAGTTTGAAAGCGTCGACTGGCAAGATGTCCATCTGCTGACGCTCGCCTTCCAGTTGAATATCGGCCACGATTTGCCCGCTCGATTCCCAATACCGACTCACCCAATGGCCATTGCGCAGCTCTTCATCGCAAACTGTGAGGCCGGAACTGAAACGAACTCCTGGGAATACTCCGGTGCGAATCACTGCCGACCTCGGCCCCTGTTCCATGGCAACTGCTCCAAATGAAACCGAGCGAAGAACACACAAAAAGAAAAGGGCCACAATAGCGTTGGCGGAGTTGATCCATCTGCGAGAGTTGCTCCTCGCTCGGACTATCTCGCCAAAACATTCCATTGCGACCCTTGCCCCCTCTAATCTTCCATTCCACTTCACGGGTGACCTTCGCCAATTCCTGGATTAGGGGAAGACTTCCCTAGTCCCATTGGCTAATCGGTGCCCACAACCTGAGCTAGTGAAACGAATCAGAAAGGGTCTTGCTCTCAGATTTCCACTGGGAACAATACTAAACTGGAAACTATATCGTCAACAGTTTTGTTGACATAATAATCTGAAGATGTTGCTTCTCCCAGGGATTTTCGCCTTGGCACGGCTACTCGCTAGCTGTTCACATGAACTGGATTGGCAAAAAGAATACTCGCGGATTGAGCCCGTCCCGCATAGCTGAGAATCGCGATGGCCAGTACCAGAAAGCCTACTCCCAGAACCATTATCGTAATTGGACGAGTACCCGTCCGCGCCCACTCGCCAGTTGCGACGCCAAAAACCGTACTCGCCACGACAATTGCTGCGAGAAACAACGGCCAGCCAATAGCCGTACCCAAATCGCCCAGTTTGACAGTGGAAATGCTGTAGAGAATGATGCTCCCATACCAGAGCAGCCCCATAGTGGCCCCCACCAGCCAGTAATACCAAGTGCCGGGAAGGCGAAGGTCTTTCACGTTGCCCTTCTTGCGCATGAGAATGTAACAGTAAATCGCGCCCGGCAAGAATCCCGCGTACAGGCAAGGCAACCATACCGCATTCGACATCATGGCAAGACTGGCGCCGTGCTCCTGCGCTGCGCGCTGAATGCTTCCGCCATAGGCGAGCCCCAGGTTCAGCATCGAACCCAGAATGCCGGAAACAAAAGCCAGCAAATAACCCACCCAAAAACCGTGGCGCACATCGGCGCTGGCCTGTTGCAGAGCACCCTCTCTATGCTTTCCCGCCAGTCCACAAAGCGCCACTCCTACAATAATCGACAGCACTCCCAGAAAAATCAGGCCACCTTGCCGCGTCATGATCTGATCCGAATGCTGAGCGATTAGCGGCGTAAGCGCGCCGACGGCAGCCGAAGTTCCGAGACACACAGCGAAACTGATGGCCAGTCCTAATCGACTCAGGGCTAAACCGAAAAAAACGAGAGACACGCCCCAACTCGCGCCAAACAACACCATGGCCGTCAAGGTTCCCATCGAAACACTGTTATAGGTCGACGCTAATTGGGGGACGGTAAGTAGTGCAATTATAGTTGGCACCACGGCAACACCGAAAACGGAAAAAGCAAACCATGAATGTTCCCATTGCCATTTCTTATTCAGCTTCATGGGAAGAGAATAGGCAGCATTCATGATCGCGGCACATAAAACCAGGAGGACCGCCTGTACAGTTTGTGAAGCCATGAGGTTTTCCACGCTTTCTGAACCGGCCGAGCAAACACTTCGATTTTGGGTTCATGGCAGTTAGAGCCCAAGCCCTGAAGCACTGGGGATAGTATCATGTCAACAAAACTGACAACATTAGCTTCGTGACGGAGCGGTTACGAGTTACAGAGGGGGAGCGAAGGGGTTTTCCAGATTATGGGTCCAATCGGCACTTGCAAATCCGCTGAAAGCCGAGCTGTGATCGAAGATTCGCGTGTATAAGGCGCCAAAGTATCGCTCGACCTCGGCCTCGATTTTCTCGAGTGGCGTTTTCAGAATCATTCGAACATATTGCTCGTGGTTCTCTCGCCGGTTCGCCAGAGGTATGCGAGACGAATAGCCACGCGCAATAATGAAAATATAAGGATTCATCAGTAGATTGAGAGTGCGATAAAGGAGAGGTTGATTGGAGGCCTTCCAGATGGTGCGATGCAGTTCCATGTCAGCGTCAAAGAACTGTTCTTCGTTATTTTTGGCGGCCGCTGTTTTCAGTTTCTTCAGCGTCCGGCTGAGAAGCTGTGAAGCGTCGATGGACGAATTCTCGCGCATGTAGCGCACGCATAATCCTTCGAGTTTCGCCCGCATGCGAAAAATAACGCCGATTTCGGCTAATGAGATATCGCGGATAAAAGTGCCACGTCTCGAAGTTGTCACCACCAGGCCGTCCCGCTCCAGGCGCAAGAGGGCCTCTCGAACGGGTCCACGGCTCACCTCTAACTCCCGAGCGAGGTCCTCTTCGATAATGCGTTGTCGCGGCCGCAGTTTACCGGCGTGAATAGCTTTGCGAAGATGAGCTTCTACCCGCTTGCTGGCGGATATGCCGCGGTCCGGTTTAGCCGAGTGGCTCTTTGCAGTTCGCATCGACGTGCGTTATATATAAGCTGGATTCTACTAAAAGACAAGGACTTCGTTGACGCGCAAGCTCGCACCCCGCTTGCGTTTTCTTTCAGGCCGCCGAATTACGGGACGTTTCCTCGCACATTCCCACGTTGTCGACAAATAGGCGACAGTTCCACCGCGCAGATACTGTTTTCGACGCCCCTGAAGCACAGCATGGTACAAATTTCCATATACGTTACGCGGATGCTCGCAATGGTTGTAGACATTAGTGTTGACAATATTTCTCTTGACACCCGTTTAAATATAAGTTAACTTCCGCGACGGTCTATGAGAGCTCGCCGAGCTACGTTGCTAATCCACTGCGCGGCAGTGTTGCCACCAGAAGCCCTATGCTCCATGAGCGCCTCCGACCCGGGGACAATTGTCCAATCGAAAGTGCTGTCGTCCAAGGAGGCTCCATGATGAACTCCGTCCTATACCGTTTTCTGACACTCATTGCAGTTCTTACCCTGGTAGGCATTGGTACGTTACACGGGCAAACGGCGGTCACCGGAGGGATTGAGGGAAACGTGACCGATCCTTCCGGCGCCGCCATTTCCGGCGCAACGGTAGAAGCAACGAACACGGGAGACTCCGTCACCAAGCAAGATGTAACCAACAATGACGGAGCCTACCGGTTCCCCAGTCTGATCCCGGGAACGTATACGGTTACTGTAAAGAAGGTAGGGTTTTCACTATTCGTCAGAGACGCCACCTGGATCGATGCCGGAATCATTGTCCGCATCGACGCCAAGTTGCCCGTCGGCAGTGCAAACTCCAAGGTGGAAGTTACCGGCGAGGCTCCTCTTCTTCAGACTGATAGCGCTGAAGTGAACGAAACCATTCATTCGACCGAAATTGGCGCGCTTCCCACCTTTGGCAACAACATCACTCGATTGACGCTTTTGGCTCCAGGAGCTTCGATGGCGAGCGGCCAATTGGATCTTCACCCAGAGAATGCGGGCTCCGACTTCAACCTTAACATCAACGGAGCCGCGCCCAACGCGAATGGCCACCTCCTCGACGGAGTCGAG
This sequence comes from Acidobacteriaceae bacterium, assembly GCA_003135495.1. Taxonomy (GTDB): domain Bacteria; phylum Acidobacteriota; class Terriglobia; order Terriglobales; family Acidobacteriaceae; genus Acidiflorens. The sequence continues at coordinate 11,273 of PLBX01000219.1, forward strand.
AACACCGAAGCAATCCAGGGCTTATCGCTAATCGTGCCTTCGAATGACTCGGTGCAGGAACTAAAGCTCGCCACCAGCAACTATGACGCCGAGTATGGCAAAGTTGCCGGCGGACTTTGGCAGATCACGACGAAGGCGGGCACAAATGCCTTCCACGGATCGCTTTTCGAGAACTATCGCACCTCTGGTTTCAACGCAGCCGACCACTTCACCGAGCCCAAAGGTATTCCCAGCAATATCTGGAATCAGTTTGGCGGCAGCGTCGGTGGCCCAGTGATTAAAGATAAGCTGTTTTTCTTCGGAGACTACCAAGGGATGCGGAATAATCTGCACGCTTCGGGCAACGAAACGGTGCCGATTGATGCATTTAGAAATGGCGATTTCAGTTCCATCGCAGCAATCGATCCTATCTACGATCCAGCGACGGGCAACCCAGATGGAACCGGAAGAACGCAGATTTCGTGCAATGGCGTCCTCAATGTGATCTGCCCCGACCGAATCAGCAACGCTGCGAAAAACCTGCTCGCACGGTTGCCTGAGCCAACTGCTGCGGGATATAGCTCAAACTACCAGATCTCTTCGCCCGCCACCTTCGACCAGAATCAGTTCGATACTCGCGTCGATTTCTTTGCTACTTCAAAGACGGTTATTTTCGGGAAATTCAGCTACTTTCAGGCGTCGTTTTTCACACCCACCGCATACGGCGTCGCGGGTGGCGGACCGCCGCTGGGAGGCGTAGGAGTCGCAAACGCGGGAAACTCGTCTGATCATGATAAGCAATTCATGTTTGATTACCAGCACACCTTCTCGCCATCGCTGCTCACGGATGCCCGTTTCGCTTTTTCGCGCATCATCATTTCGGAATTACAACTGGATTCAGCTTCAGCCGCGGCGACGCAAGTAGGAATTCCTGACATTAACCTGGGCACCGTCTACACCTCGGGACTGCCGCAGATAAATATCAGTGACCCGTTAACCCCCTTCAATATGGGCGATTTTGGGTTGCCCTTCTTTGAGCGCGAGGCCAACTTCGAGGTCTACAACAACTGGACCAAGACCTCTGGCCACCACGCCTTTAAGTGGGGAGCGGATATCGGGAAGTTTTTTGGCATCCGTACCGACGTCAGCGGCCGCGGCCTCTTCAGTGTTTCCCAAAGCCTCACTCAGCTCAACGACTCCGCCACCTCTGGGTCGTGCAGTAACCCAGCAGCCGGTACCTTTTGCGGATCAGGCTTAGCGGCGCTTGAACTTGGTCTCACCTCCGGCTTTGGCAGAGACATAACCCTGGTTCAGCCTCAGGAAAAGTATTGGAAGACGGCGTTTTATGGCCAGGATACATGGCAGGTTACGCCGAAGCTAACCTTGACATTGGGCCTGCGGTGGGATTACATGAGCCCGATCTTCACGCCCAACGGAGAGAGCGTCGGAAATATCAATGTAGCCACCGACACACTGTTGTTGACCAACCTAGCCGGCAAATACGCGGGAGTAACAACCCCGAAAACCGAATTCTCACCGCGTCTTGGCGTGGCGTACCGCCTGCCGCATGAGAGCGTCCTCCGCGCCGGATACGGCCGAAGCTACTATATGAATGCGGACGGAGCGGGATTTGGAACCCAGGGATGTTGCTGGCCCATCAAGCAAAGCCAGACTGATGTCCAGGCCAATCCCTTTGCTCCACTGGCTTACACGCTCGATCAGGGGCCAGGCACTCCGCCCGCACTTCCCGCGTTTCCCGCAAATGGCCAGATTTCATTTCAGGGCGCCCCTGGCGGTAGTGAATACTTCGTTGGGGTAGGAACCTATCCGCATAGTTACAACGATACTTACAACGTGACCTTGGAGCATTCTTTCCCATATCAGATCACCGCTTCGATTGCGTATGTGGGTAACATCGGGCGCCATCTGTGGGATAACTTTAACGTCAACTTGCCGCCGCCTGGACCGGGCCCCTACACCTCCCGCGAGCCGTTTTTCGCTAGTTACGGTTGGGCTGTACCAGAATACCAACGGAACAACGCGGTTTACCACGAACCTGAAATGAGGAGTAACTACAATTCTCTGCAACTTCACGCGGAAAAGCGGTTTCATCAGGGATTGTATCTGCTGAGTAACTTCACCTGGGCTAAGTCGCTTGACGATGGCACGTTCGGTCCGGGAGATGGCAACGGAAATCAATTTTGTTACTCCTGCAATTACGGACCCTCAGGCGCCGTAAGGCCCTGGACCTGGATCAGCGCGGCTAACTGGGAGCTTCCATTTGGCCACGGCAGGGCTTATGCGAATAGTTTGAGCCGCGGCGGGGACGCCGTGGTTGGAGGCTGGGCGCTCAGTGGCGTTTTCAATTTCGAGAGCGGATTGCCTTTCACGCCGTATTACGTGAACTCCCCAACCGTGCTGAATTCTCCTATTTATGACAGACCGAACCAAGTTGGCGATCCGAATGTGGCCCATCCCAACCGAAATGAGTGGTACAACCCGGCGGCCTATGCCGATCCCGCGCAGTACACCTTCGGGAATGCCGGACGCAACAGCCTAATGGGCCCGGGCTACGGTGAAGTGGATCTATCGTTGACTAAGACCTTCGCTATTACCGAGGGTGTTCGCCTGGCACTCAAGTGGGATGCATTCAACGCTCTTAACCATGTGAATCTGGCCCAACCCACTGGTAGCGGCGCGGCATTTGTTGATATTGCAAACGCGGGCGTAATTACAAGCATTGTCGACTTCAGACGGCGAATGCAGATTGGAATGCACCTAACCTTCTAACTTTCTTCCTTGCTCCATCTAACCGGACTTGCCTCGGCTCAGCGCCGAGGCAAGTCTGTTTGCAATGTACCTTCTATCTTGAGTATTGCGAAAACGCTGCGGTTCGCATTTCTGTGACCCGATTCACAAGAACAGACTAACTACAAGCACCGGAGCTATCGGATGAGATCATTTTTACTCATTGCCTGTCTGACTATCTGCGTGGCGAGTTCGGTTAGCGGCCAGGTATCCATTACCAAGTCTCCAGTCGGATGGGAATTAACTAACGGACGTATCCAACTGACGTTGGTTCGCGCAGGCGACTCGGTGGGGTTGAAGTCGTTGCGTCGGGAAGGTGGCGCCGAATGGGCCGTAGGAGGCGCGTCGCTGATCGCATCTCCCGACAAATCAGGCAAGCCTTACGTCTTCACCGATGACGCTATTTCCGAGTTGGACAAAGGCGGCAAACAGCTTGCCCTGCGCTTCAAATCAGATGCCGGAGCCTTGCTCACCCTCGATCTGAAGGTTTACCCGAATGGCGCTGTAATTCAGACGGCAATGCATGTCGAGAATCAGGGCCACCAGAACTTACTTCTTGACGCTCACATCGATCCTCTTTTCTTGACCCTGAAGAATCCACCTGGAGGACTCAATCCGTATTCCTCGGTCAAAGGTCAGCACGGCTTTCATCCAATGGCACGCTCCTCATCGAAACGCGAGTTTCCGGACTGGCTCGTTCTCGAAAACGAAGTCGCGGGAGAATCAATGCTAGTCGGGGGCGAGCCGGGGCTCGGAGTGCTCGGATGGAAGGCCAATCTGCAATCGTCAGCCGCCAATACCGTGATTCGCGCCGGTACAATTCTGATCAAAGATAAGAAGTCGGCTAATAAGTCAGTTGATAAGTCGGCTCATAAGTCGATCGATAAGAAATCCGCTTCCGCGCCGGTCTTCGAGCTCGCTCCAGGCGAGACCATAGAATCACCAATCAGCTTCTTTGCCCTTGCCAAGGGAGACGGCGACAATGTTGGCAACGAAACCTTTCGTTATCTGCAGCGGTATGTCTTTCTAGCGCCTCTGCCGAATTCTCCTCTCGTGACTTACTGCATCTGGCTCACTCAAAAGAATAGCGAGGAGCAACTTCTCAAAGAGCTGGATCTGGCCAAACGTATAGGGTTCGACGTCTTCTACCACGATGCAACCTGGTATGAAGGAGCGTCCCTTGTTCCCGGAATGAATGATTGGACACTCGGTCTCGGCAGTTATCAGGAGGACAAGGAAAAATTCCCGCACGGCATCAAGAACCTCTCCGATACCGTACACGCAATGGGTTTAAAATTCGGGCTTTGGGTGGACCCAGGCAATGTAGACAAAGCGCGAGTAGATTCCGGAGAAATTCCTTCGGAGTGGTTGGCGATGATCGACGGTAAGACCATCGGAGCTACGCATCCTTCCCTCGCTCCCACCAAGCAGCTCTGTATGGGAGATCCCAAGGTCGTCGCGTGGATCGAGCAGCGGTTAGGTGACATTATCGAGAAATTGCACCTGGATTGGATCAAATGGGATCCCTCATCTACCGTAAGCTATGAATGTAACCGTACCGATCATGGGCATGGAAAAACTGACGGCGCTTATGCGGCCTATCGCGGCCGCATGGAGATCATGCGCTATCTGCTGCAGCGTTTTCCTAACCTTTCCGGGTTCGAATGCGATCCATCCCTGCAATTCGCGCGAACCAATCCCGGTCCTCAAGCACTGCTTCCGGGCGGATACACCAACGAGTTCATAACCGGCCCCATGCTCAGCCCGAACGTGTGGGGATCACTCGCAGCCGCGGGCCATGGCGATGCAGGCGGAGAATACCTTACGGCCCGCTGGTATAGTGCTTCCGCTCTCGATTATTATTTTCGCAAACACTTTACTCACGGCGTAACCTTCGGCAATATCAACGGCATGTCGTCGCAATTTCTTTCGGCGGCGCCGCCCGGTTTCGTTGAAGCCTTGGAACGAAATCTGATGTTCTTCAAACAGTATCGTCACCTGTTACTGGAAGATGTTTATCATCCAAAAGTTGCGGCCGCTGGATGGAGTTCCATCCAATATGTGAGCGGGAATTCGGACGAGTCCGTGGTTTTTATCTTTCGTGATAAGTCCAATACCGCCGACACCACAGTTCGCCTGCGCGGGCTCGATGCCCGCACAAAATATCGCGTAACCAGCCTCAACGATCGCCCGGAGCGCGATAAAGTGATGACCGGAGAATCGTTGATGAATGGTGTCGCCGAACACTTGCCTAACCAATGGCTCGCCAGCGGCGATGGAGCCATCAAAGAATTCGCAGACCAGCAAAACTATGGATCGGACATCCTGCTGCTTCATCGTCTACCCTAGGTTGTAGATGAAGTG
>PLBX01000446.1 GCA_003135495.1 Acidobacteriaceae bacterium
TCACAGAATTTGGCGCTCGGCCTTCTCTTTTTGTCACACGAACATTATCAGCAGGCGATTCCACCGCTCGAGAAATCATTACGGCAGGACGATGCAAATGAGATGGCAACTCTAAATCTCGCGCTGGCTTATAAAGGAGCGGGAAGGTCACCCGCGGCAATTGAGTTGACGCGGCGCGCACTCGACAAGAAGCCCTCAGCGGCGCTCTACAACGCGCTGGCCGAAATCGAGGAGTCTTCGGGAGAGTACGTTGATGCAGTTCACCATTATCAACGCGCCGTCGAACTCGATCCTACGAATGAGGAATACTACTTCGACCTTGGAATGGAATATCTTTCGCATTTCACATTCGGTCCGGCGCTTGAGGTTTACCGTGTGGGCACGGCGAAATTTCCTAATTCCTCGCGGCAATATCTTGGGTTAGCGTTCAGCCACTACGCGGTACGCGAGTATGCACAAGCAGCCGATGCTTTCACGAAAGCGCTCGAGATTGATCCCGATTCGCCCGCCGTGTTGAAGGCATGGAACACGGTTCTCAGTTCACTTTCGCCCGCCGATTGGCAGCCGATTCTACCGCGACTGAATCGGTTGGCTATTGCACATCCGCAAAATGCGGACTTGGCATTCGACTATGGCGCCGCCTTGTTTCGCTCTGAATTCGCTAAGGGGCCGCGTGGTGCTTTGGAGCAGGCGCAAGCATTTCTGGAGAAAGCAATAAAACTTCGGCCAGATTTTCCCGCCGCTCATCTCGAGTTGGCGGGGCTATATGTGGCGCAAAAACACGATCAAAAAGCAGTTGACGAATATCTTGAGACGATACGTAAAGACCCGAAGGCAGACATTCCACACTACAAGCTAGGTCAGCTTTATCGCCAGATGGATAAGATGGATCTGGCTGCGAAGGAACTCGCAGAGTATCAGGAGCTATCGCGGCTGCATCAGGAAGAAATCAAACGCAACCGAAGTGCAATTCAGCAATTTGTGCTTTCGCAGCCAGCGAAGAGTAATAATTGAAGACCAACAATTGAGGCGCGGTGCGTGTTGGGGTGGCGTGCGAGGTGCGTGTTGAAAACGGTGGTGTGGTGACGGGGCTTCGCCCCGTCCGAACTGGGCGGATTCCCGCCACCACACGTTCCGTGATCAGGGGCGCTTCCGATTCTGCACTTCGACAGCGCGGCCTTCCCGATAGGAGCGTTCCGCCGCTGCCGCTACCGCAACCGCCTGGCGGCCATCGAAGGCATCCACTTTCGTGGGATGATCGGCAAGAATGGTCTGAACGAAATCGCGCATTTGGTTTAGATATCCGTCGGCGAAGCGAAGCAGGAAGTGATCAACCACGTCGGTGCGCGATCCCGCGGCCGTCATCACGACTTCGGCGGTCTGTTGCAGATATCCAGTAATGATCGTGCCTTTCGAGCCCACAATCTCCGTGCGCACGTCGTAACCATAACCTGACTGCATGTAGTTTTCGACCGCTCCTAATGTGCCGCGTGAGAATTTCATATTGAGGAGCGCCGTGTCGATATCGTTGTATTGCGCAATCTCTGGAAATACAAGAACCGCGCCATAGGCATGAATTTCTGAGATCTCGTCGTTCATGATCCAGCGTCCGAGATCGAATTCATGGACGGTTGAATCCTGAAAAAACATGCCGTTGACACCACTCGCCATGTATCCAACGGGCGGCGGCGCGGGGTCGCGTGCCAGCGATTTGAAGATAACGGGATCGCCGATTTCTCCGGCTTCGATGCGCTGCTTAGCTCTGACATTCGGCGGATCGTAGCGCCGCACATGGCCGACCTGAACGCGCGCTCCAACTTTTTGAGTAAGATCCAGAATTTCGTCTGCCTCTTCTACTGTGAGAGTGAAAGGCTTTTCGCAGAAAATATCTTTCTTCGCGTTAGCGCAAACCTTCATCGCCGCGCCGTGAAACTTCGCGGGCGTGACGACCACAATCGCGTCGATGTCCTTACGCTCGGCCAGGGCCTCCACGCTATTGAAGTAATGCTCGATCTCCAACTCCGCTGCCACTACCTTTGCGCGCTGCATATCCGTATCAGCCACGGCGATCAGTTGGGCTTCCGGGATCCGATGCCGTAGGTTGTAAGCATGCTGCTTGCCCATCGTACCTACGCCCAACACTCCGACCCCAAGCTTCGCCATATGATCCTCTTATGTCTTGGTTTTAATTTTTCTGGTTGTACTTGATAGCTAGTATTCGATCTCTAGTATTTGATCTCGACGGATCGGCGCTGTTTTATGGCGCGATAAATGGCGTCAATAATAATGATGTCGCGCAGGCCTTGTTCGCCGGTCGGTTCGGGTTCACGATTCTCCTGAATGCAAGAAGCAAAAGCGTCGATTTCCAGAACAAATTCATCCATCGGCTTATAAGTTTTAGCAAACCATTTACCGCCTACTTTTCCGCTGATTCTTCGTTCTTCTTCGAAGGCAAATGCCGGGCCAAGTTCCGCCCATCCTTTTTCTCCATGAATGTGAACGAAGGATGAGAACGCTGCGCTGTAGGCTGCCGTGCCCTGCAGAATGATGCCGCTCTTGAAATCGAGACGGAAGGCTACACCTTCTTCCACTTGTTTGTAGCGCCTTTTATCTCGAACCCAGCTGATGCCGGTGGCGGCGATCGGATCTTCGTCAACCAGCCAACGCGTCGTATTGATGCAATAGACGCCAAGGTCCGTTAGCGGCCCGCCGCCGCACAATTTTTTTGAGAATAACCACGCCGGAGAGTTATCGCCGAATACGCGCAATTCGGAAAACAACGTGTGAATTATGTCGATGCGGCCCAGTTCGCCCGAAGTAATCATCTTTTTGAGCGCTAGACTACTGGGCTCGAAATACTTCCGGTAAGCGGTCATGAATAATACTTTATTGCGACGGCAGGTAGTGACCATGTTCCGAGCCTGCTGAACCGAGGCTGCTAGCGGCTTTTCGCAGAGTACATGCTTCCCTGCTTTCGCGGCCGCGACCGCGTACTTTTCGTGCTCACCCGGCGGAGTCGCAATATAAACGGCATCAATGTGGGGATTTTCCAGACATCGCGTAAACTCGTCGTAGCTGTAAGCTTGACTTGCTCCGAAATCCTGCGCAAATTTCTTTGCCTTATCTTTGTCGCCGCTCACTACCGCGACTAGCTTCGCTTTTTTACTATGCGCGAACGCGGGCAGCACCGCGACTTGCGAGATGCTGCCCAGGCCCACCACCGCGTATCCGACTCGTTTCGCCGATGCCATCGATTCGTATCCTCTCAGTTCCTTACGTCTTCGTCAGCTGCGCTTAGCTTTCCCGATCGGCGCGGCTTAGGCCTTGATCTTTAATCGCGCGATGATCGAGGCCGCGAAGTTCTTCGATGTTCTCGAGAACTTTGTTGATGGCATCGACGATGTTATCGACATTTTCCTTGCCACCGAGGAAGAGATGATGCGAGAACCAAACTGCCTCGTGGTAGGCGGCGCGCTCTGCGGCGGGACACTTGTACATATTTCGCAGATCAAGCGGCTTCGGGCGTCCCCAGCTCAATGCGGGATAATCGGTAGGATCGATCGGGAACAGCGAACTGCGATACACGGGCTCATAGAAGAGTCCATCGCAGGGTATTCCTTCCAGTTGAAGCGCCGCGACAAAAGCTGCTCGCGGAATATCTTTCATCTGCTCTGCGTAATATTTCAACACATATCCGTAAGGAGCGAGGCGGGTGATACGTGGTTCTGGTTTAAGTAATCCGATACCGTGAGTTTTACTGAGGCGCGATTCGAAATACTCCATGTTTGCCTGCCGAATTTTGGCTTGCTCCGGAAGCCGCTCCAGTTGCGGGTTTAGCACCGCCGCCTGGAATTCTCCGAGACGATAGTTGAACCCGATCATGCGATGATGAAATTTGTCGGTAACGCTTCTGCGTCCGGTATTGATGTAGGACTGCACGCGCTCGAAATATTCCAGATTGTTCGTGATGACCGCGCCGCCTTCGCCGGATGTAATCAACTTGCTCGATTGAAAGCTGAAAGCTCCAAGATCTCCAATCGATCCAGCACCCTTGCCGCGCCACATGCCGCCGTGTGCGTGGGCGCAATCCTCAATGATCTTGATGCCATGTTTGGCCGCCAGCGGTACGAGAATATCGAGGTCGGCAAATCTCATGCCCAAGTGGACGGGAAGAAATGCCTTGGTTTTTGGAGTGATTGCTTGCTCGACCAACTTGGCGTCAAGGCAATACGTGTCGGGATCGACGTCGACAAAAACGGGAACCGCGTTGACGAGTAAAACCGGGCCAACAGTTCCCTCCCACGTGTAAGCGGGGACTATGACTTCATCGCCCGGTTTGATGTCGATGGCTTTAAGTGCGGCCTGGATCGCGACTGTGCCTGTATTCACGGCTTGGCCGTATTTTGCCGTGTGGAATTCGGCGAAGGCTTTGCCGAAGGCGTCTCCATGCTTGCCGGGAAATGGCTGGCCGCCCCATTTGTGATTGGTTAACACATCTTCAAGCGCGCGCCGTTCTTTGTCCGTGTAAATCGGCCAAGCATCAAAGCGCTTTTTTCGGGTAGGTTCACCGCCGGTTATTGCCAGTTTTCCCATTGAAAATCTCCTTTAGCAACAGCTGAATAGTGATAACTGCAATGCAATCTGAATTGGAGTATTACGACCAGGGAACGATCGCAACCTTCATCGAATCGGCAGCGACAGATTTATGCACCGCGGCTTCCACGTCACGCAGCGGGTAGCGGTGCGTCACAAATTCACGTAGCGGATAATTGTGCATGTAGCGCGCCATCTGCCGCATGCTGGGACCGTAGGCTGCTGGCTCTTCTCCGCCGACTCCGAGAATTCGCGCGCTCTTCCCGCAGATGTGGCGATGGGGGCTGATTGGCACTTCGCCCAGGTCGGAAAAATTACCGGCCTCGACCAGCAAGCCACCCAGGCGCATCATATCCAGCGCCTCGGGCACAGCTTGCGGAATACCTGCAGTTTCAATTACCAGGTCAGCGCCGCGGCCATGCGTAAGGTTGCGTACGAACTCCAGCCTTTCGGCTAGCGTCGTGTTGGCCGCATTTATGACATGATCTGCCCCGAGTCGCTTGGCAAATTGCAGACGGTAATCGGAAAGATCTACGGCGATTATGGTGCCGGCGCCCAGCATGCGGGCCTTCATCAGGAAGCACATGCCTAAGGGACCGACACCGATAACGACGACGGTGTCATCAAAAAGGAACGCGTCGCTGGGGAACGCCGACATCTGCTTTGCGCGATCTAAGCCCACGGTGACTGCCATGATCTCGGTGAGTACCGCAACTTCAGAGGGCAGATCGTCTGGAACCCGTACCAGGAAGCTTCCCGGGATGATGTACATGTATTGCGACCAGCCGCCAAAAAGATGCGGCGCATCGGCAGCGCTCAGGTTGTTGCCGTAGTCTGTCATGTTCTGGCAAAAGTAATACGGAAAATCATGGCGGCAGTAATAACAATCGCCGCAGGAGACATTGGCGCCAACTACAACTCTGTCGCCAATCTGTAGAGGGATGCCTTCGAAATCGGTGTATTGACCATCTCCGCCGATGGCAGCGACAGTTCCAACATTTTCGTGTCCTTGAATGATGGGAAAACGAATTTGTTTGCCTTCGCCTGCGCCGGCATATTGCGTGGTGAATCCCTGATAGGTGTGTTTGTCGGTTCCGCAAATGCCGGAGAGTTCTATCTTCACGAGCACGCAGCCTGGAGCTGGGTCGGGGAGTGGATACTCCCGCACCTCATATTTTCCGGGTTCGATCAAGGCGGCTGCTAGAACGTGCTCAGACATTTGCTAAAAACCTCGTAGAGCACGCGACTAGCGGCCCAGAAATTAAAAATAAGTGATTTCAATAAGCGCTTAGAACAATAGCGATCAATACATTCTTTGTCAACTAAAACCTGCGTTTAAACACGGCGTGCGTTTACTTGACTGCGCAACTAATTCGTGGAATCCAGTCGCAACATTTTCTGTTCGCGGTCGTTGGTTTTTTTCTTCAACTCTTCGAAGATTTTCAGTTCCTTCCGGGCTTCTTCCATGTGTCCTTGCTCTTTGTAGAGACCGAAGAGCAGATAATGAGCGTCTTCGCGGCTGGGATCAGCGGCCACCACCGATTTAAGGACGCTGACCGCTTCCTCAGTTTTGCCCTGGATGCGGTACGCCTTCGCCACGTCAAGTTGCGCCTCCGCGAGGCCGGACTGCAGTCGCAGCGCCTGCTGCAGATATTGTTGAGCATCGTCCAACTTATTTTGTTGCAAATACACATCGCCGATAAGGTAGTCGGTCATGGCATCGTTGGGCGAGATTTTCAACTCAGTCGTGAATTCCGAGAGTGCTTCGTCGAGCCTTCCGGCTTCGCGATAGACGGTTCCCAGAGCATAGTGCAGTCCAGTTGCATCAGGCTTTTGCGCGATTGCCTTCTTGTATTCGCTGATCGCTGCCGGAATCATACCTTGTTGCCGGAGCATTTCCGCCCGCAACTGAAACATACGATACGAGTCGGGAGCCGCTTTCGAGAGCTGATCAAACGAATTTGAGGCAACATACACAGATGCCTTGCCCTTGAAATACAAGGCGTCAGCACTGCGCGGTTCAAGTTCGACCCAACGGGTGAGCATAACCAGGGCCTTGTCGTCCTGGTTCTGCCGCAAATATGCTAACCCAAGATGAGCGACCACGACGGGGTCGTCCTTGCGCGACTGGTACGCTTTTTCGAGAATTGGAACGGCGCGGTTAAAATCTCCGCTATCGAAGTACGCCAATGCCAAAAGAACTTGCGTGCGATCAAGATGCGGATCAAGCTCAAGGGCTTTGCGAAGTTGTGTGATCGCATCGGGGTAGCTGCCGCTCATATAAAGAGCGAAGCCCAGGTTGGAATGCGCCTCCGCCGAACGAGGAAGGAGTTTAATCAACTGCTCGTAGATTTTTGCTGCGCGATCAAATTGCTGATCGCGAAGAGCAGCCTTGCCTGCTGAAGAAAGGTCGGCAAGGTTTCCCGATTGCCCAATGGAAACACCGGCCAACATAGCGAGGCTGACCAAAAGCATCAGAGCTCGCAGCGGAGGGGATTTAAGCATTCTTCCATCCTGGACTAGCGGATGCAACCGGCACACATTTCGGCACAACCATTAGCATCCCTTAAAAGGCTTTCAATGAATGAGAATACAGGATGTTTGACTGTTCGGAAGCCGCTAGCCGACGTTGACGTTAATCCGATGTGGGGCGTTCAACTCGTAATCATCTTTTCGGTCAGGATCGCGCGCTAACGGCTGGCTGTTGCCCGCATCGTCGGTAGCGCGAACCTCGATCGTGTGCTGACCAACGCGCGGCGTTGTCCATGCATAACTCCATGCCGTCCACACCATAGCTTCCGCCGCGTCACTCAGAGTCGCGGGTTGCCATGCTCCGTTTCCATCAAAACGCAACTCCACTTTTGTAACTCTATTTTCACCACCCCATGCGAAGCCTTCTATTCGATATTCTTTTGCGCGAATTTCTTCGTCATTGAGCGGCCGTACAAACTTGGAATTTACGCGCATGCGAGTGATGGGTTCCCGTTGTCCATTAGACTTGAGCGCGACGTAGCGTTCCTGCTGAAAGTAGCCTTTGAACGGTTCGTTCGAAACTTCGATTCGAGTGAGCCACTTCACCGAGTCCATTCCATACCAGCCCGAAACGAGCGCCCGTAGCGGGAAGCCATGCTCTGGCGGCAGTGGGGCGCCATTCATCTCGTAGGCCAGCAGGGTCGTCGGGTCCATGGCTTTTTCGAGCGGAATAGCTCTCGCATAATGCGTGCCCGCCGGCACGCCGTCGCCCTCCCCGGTGTCACCTCCGTGGAAAATTACTGTATTCGCGCCAGGTTGAACACCGGCCTGCTTCAAAAGCGTTTGCAATGGCAAACCAGACCACAGAGATGTGCTTACCCCCGCGCCTCCGGAAAGATTCCCTGCGCACTCCAAAGTTATTGGCCGGCGCTCTGACGAGGCCAGCAAGATATCTGAATAAGAGAGCTTCACCGGCTTCTCAACCATGCCGCCGACCTCAAGCGCCCACTTTTCTTCGTTGATTCTGGGAGTCGTGAAGTGATTGCGAATAAAAAAATCAGCGTTGGGAGTGATGGCGCTCGTTTTGGCCGGGAGTGCCGAGCCCTCTGCAAGTCTATTCGAACTCCTCGCCCCGATCAGGCCCGGCGCGAAAGGTCCCATGCCCGACAACGTCTCGCCGCTCAAATGCGCCGCAGCCAAGCCAGTACTAGCCAAAGCTGCGCGCAAAAATTCACGCCGGCCAATCATTCCCGCCGCGCGGCGCGTTCTTGCATCATTCTCTTCGAAGGACTTCATCATGACACCTTGCCGGCAGCCACCTAAAACTTAGGGAATTATAACCATTTCGCGATCCTTGATAACACGCAATCGATTTTTACCGATCGTTTTTCCCCATCATTCTGATTAAACAATCGCTTTGAACAACCCGCCTCATGGTTTCGCTCTCTAAGTCCCCAGAGAAAAATCCAGTGCATAAGTTGCTCAGCAAATGGCCGCTCCTTCGACAAATCGCCACCGGCGCCGATGGAACCGGCGTTGAAGCGATGAGCAACAAGACACGCGGACTGCGCGCCCACATTCACGACACCTAGTTGTCCCGCTCCGTGTGCCCTTATTGCGCCATCGGTTGCGGACAATTGATCCACCACAAAGCGGGAAAGCTGGTGTCGATTGAAGGTGATCCCGCGTCTCCCATATCGCGCGGCCATCTTTGCCCGAAGGGCTCCGCAAGCTTTGAATTGCTCACACATCCCGACCGGCTGAAGAAAGTGCGTTACCGCAAACCTCGTTCGTCGCAGTGGGAAACGCTCGATCTGGAAACCGGCGTGCCGCTGCAACTTTCACCCCGCAAATCAGCCTCCGCTACTTTCGCCGACGACCTATCCGATGAGGTGATAAGGTGAAGCACCAGCAGCCGCGAAGCGGCAGAAAGCGTACCGATCTGCCAGGTTTCTTGTTCGACCTGGACGGCACGCTCATCGACGGTGTCTACCAGCACGTCACCACATGGTCGCAGGCGCTCCACAGCGTCGGAATCGTCATTCCACAGTGGAAGATTCATCGTCGGGTTGGAATGAGTGGAAAGGCCTTTTTGAATGAACTCCTGCGAGAAGGCGTGCCCACGCCCAAAGGCGTTGACCTGGACGAGCTGGAACAAAAACACGACACGCTTTTTTCGCACACGATTCCGAGTCTGCAGAGACTGCCGGGAACAAACGAGCTGCTACAGTACCTCTCACGCAATAAGATTCGAATTGCAATCGCCACTACCGGCGGCAGGAAAGCGACTTCAGCCTTGCTGAAAATAATTAAACTCCCCGCCGAGTTCCCTGTTCTGACGGGCGACGACGTAAAAAAGGCAAAGCCTTCTCCGGACGTTTTCGTGGCGGCAGCCAAGAAACTTCATGTCCCCATCGAGGATTGCATTATCGTCGGCGACAGTGTTTGGGATTTGTTGGCGGCAGGGCGCAAAAGCGCGCTTAACGTCGGTCTTTTGTCGGGAGGCTTTGGACAGGCGGAGCTGGAAGGCGCAGGCGCATTTCGAGTTTATTCCGATCCCGCCGACTTGCTCATGCTCATCGAGCAGTTAGGTTTGCCCGGAGAATAACATGCCATCGCCTACTCCGAAGCTGATCAAAGTAAGTTGAGAGCAGATCTGTTCTCGCGCTCAACTTGTTTTTGAGTGCACTGTTTAGGGCTTTTATCTGGACGCCAGCGCAAAAACTTTGTTCCATGGCGAAATCGTCCGCCAGTAAAGTGATCGAATTGCACTTCCACGACGAGCGAGCCATCGAGAGGCTCCCATTCCGCCGAGCGTTTCGTGCTCCAGCGACTCGGCCCACCCGGACTCTTACCAGTGAAACCCGGCGGCTTAATCAGTTTTTTTAACTTACGCGTTAGCACAGGCCTGTCTCTTGCGCTAATCGAAGAAGTGAATCCGACATGATCCAGTTTGCCTTCCTTGTCGTACAGGCCTAATAGCAGCGAACCAACCATCGCCTCCTTTTCGAGATAGCGAAATCCACCAACCACACAATCCGCGGTTCGCATCTTTTTAATCTTCTGCATGCCGGTCCGCTTCCCCGCTTCATAGGCGAGGTCGCGACGTTTGGCAACGACGCCGTCGAGCGCTACTCCCATGTGAAACCATTTTCGGGCTGTAGCAATTTCGAGCGTCACCGGCGAAAGGCGGATCATCTTATTATTTTTTAAATTCTTGGTGGCAAATTTTTCCAGCGCTTCGCGTCGTTGCTCAAGCGGCAATTTTGTCAGAGATTTCCCGTCCGNNATCCGCCAGCAAATCGAAAACAATATATACACACGGTGTTTCCCTACTCAATTTCTCTACGCGGCTAGCGGAAGGATGAATCCTCATCAGCAGTTGATCAAATGAAAGTCCGCCGTCGAGTGGAATCACGATCTCGCCATCGAGAACGAATTTTGTGGCTTTCAATTTCGCTAACGCCGCCGCAAGTTCGGGAAAGTATCGCGTAAGAGGCTTGCCCGCCTCCGACTGCAGATCGACTTTTGTTCGATCTCGAAATGCCAGACAGCGGAATCCATCCCACTTCGGTTCGTATTGCCATTCGGGACCCGTTGGAAGACTCGTCGCCGACATCGCTTCCATCGGAGGATAATCTTTGGGAATTGGCAGCGTCATCTGCACTTTGCAAACTTTGAATGATCAGTCTTTTTTTAGTTCGTTTCCTTTGATGCGTAGATCCAAGAGGTTGAATATCCTTCATTCTCAATGGTTGGGACGTTCCCTCGTTATTCAAGCATCGGAGGTGCCTGAAAGGCGCCGCGTTCCTGCTCGAGTTTCGCCGCCACTTCGAGCACAACCTCTTCCTGCCATGGCCTCCCGACAATCTGTACGCCGATGGGAAGGCCCTCCCGCGAAAATCCCATTGGCACCACAGCGGCAGGAAAACCGAGCAAGTTAAACCATTCGCAATAACTCCAGGCATCGAGATACTTGACCGTTTTGCCTTCGACTTGCCACTCGCGTTCTCCATGACGGAATGCGGGGATAGCTGCGGTGGGACACAGGAGGACGCGATATTTGCGCATCTGCAATAATATTTTCTCGCGCACCTCATCGCGACCGAGCCACGCCGCAAGTAGAGATTCGCCCGTATGAGTAGGTATGGCCTTCGTCCATGATTGGAACTCGCGCAAAATAGGACTCAGCTCGGATTCTCGGCCGCGCAACACAGGATCCAAAATCATTCCGCCCGCAAGGCCAAAGAATTCCCACCAAAGCTGGCGCGCTTCTTCCAGTCCATCAGGACGAAAGGGCTCGACATTAAATCCGCAGTTCGACAAAAGAGCGGCTGCTCGTTTCACGGCTGACCGCGTTTCTTCCGTAACCGGCGTGCGCCCATCGTCCTCGAAACACGCTATGTTGACGTCTCGCATTTCTGTTTCCCGAACGGTGCGAATGCGGACGGGCGCAGCACAGGGATCGCCGTCGTCATAACCAGCCATGACTTCGAACATGGTTCGAAGATCTTCAATCGTGCGCGCCATTGGACCGACCACCCCGATAAGGGCGAAAGGGCCGCCAGACTTCGGGTAGTGACCGGTCGATGGAATGCGTCCGGGAGTCGGCTTCAATCCGCAAATCCCGCAAAAGTGCGCAGGCTCACGAATCGATCCACCGCCGTCGCTTCCGACTCCCCCCGCAGAAAGCCCAGATGAAATGGCCGCCGCCTCTCCACCACTCGATCCACCTGCAGTTCGTTCAAGGTCCCAGGGATTATTAGTTCGGCCGTAGAGAAGGTTGTCGGTTTCCCATGCCATCAGCAACTCAGGTGTGTTAGTAACGCCAAGAATCACAGCTCCGGCAGAGCGCAAACGAGCCACCAGTGGTGCATCTTGAGCGGCAATGTACCCGGCGCGCAGTCGTGTTCCAGCCTCGCAGCGATGGCCGGCAACATTGATCGAAGACTTGATGGAGATTGGAACACCGTGGAGCGGCCCGAGTTCGGCTCCGCGTTGCACTGCATTCTCGGCTTCGCGTGCTTGCGCGAGCACAAACTCAGGCCTGTAGTCGACAAACGCATTCAACTTGGGATTGATACGGTCAATGCGGTCTAAGTGCGTGCGCGCCACTTCTACCGGCGAAAGGGCTTTGGCGCGGATTTGTGCCGCGATTTCATGCGCGGAAGGGAGAGAGCCCAAAGTCATGAGATGTGAAGCATGACGGAACGAAGAAATGATAGAACGAAGCTCAGGATACCAGCGAATTCATTGCAGATGGAGAGTTCGCGTCTGGCCGTAGGTGACGGGCGAGGACAACCGTCGCTCCATGCTGTGTCCTCTGGCGAACTCGGATCCCGGCGTTGCATGGATGGCAATTCAATCATGGGCAGTTTTCCAGTACAGTAAGTAGTTACTTCAATACGAGCGAGGAAATTCTCAGTGTGAAGATGCGGTTATCGGCAAATCTTTGTCTCCTGCTCTTTCTGGTTTTGACGACTTCTCCAGTATGGGCCAGAACTCATAAACATCCTCCTAAACCGGAAGAAGTGATGGATCCAGGCTACGTCTTCGCATTGGCCGCGGCCAACCATTTTCTGCATGCCTGGCAAATGGGTGATATCGAGCATGGCATGGTCCAACTTAGTGACAACATCCGCCACTCAGAAAATGCCGATCGAGTGGAGCAATTTTTCTCTGACGCTAAGGACAGATCTTTCGAAATCGCGCGCGGACATGGGCATTCGGGGCGCTACAGTTTCCCGGTAGTCCTGGTTGGGATTCAGGGCCCCGGAATTACACGCAAGGTTTCAGAGGTGGTCGTAATCGAAACTGGAAAAAATGATTGGGTCGTCGATAAACTTCCGTAGACGTAATGATAAAAACATTCTTATTGCAGGAGTTGTGTATTCATGACGCGTATCCACAAAGTTGCAATCCTCGGCGCGGGGACAATGGGCGCCCGTATCGCCGCGCACTTCGCTAATGCAGGTGTGCCGTCTTTGCTGCTCGATATCGTCCCCCCAAATACGCCGCCCGATGCGGATCGGGCCGCGCGTAACAAGATTGCGGCTGCTGGACTCGACGGAGCGCGAAAATCGAAGCCCGCGGCATTTTTCGAAGCGTCGCTTTCTCGACTAGTTTCAGTGGGAAATTTTGAGGANNAGGATGACTTAAAACGACTCGCTGATGTCGATTGGATCATTGAAGCTGTAGTCGAGAATCTCGACATCAAACGGTCCCTGCTTAAGAAGGTTGAGACCATTCGCAAGCCAGGGACTATTGTCACCACCAATACGTCCGGTCTTCCGGTGGCGAAGATCGCCGAGGGATTTTCTGAAGACTTCCGGCGGTCGTGGTTCGGGACTCATTTTTTTAATCCGCCGCGTTA
>PLBX01000093.1 GCA_003135495.1 Acidobacteriaceae bacterium
CTCGGAGTCGTCATACATTGAGAGCGTATCGAGACGCGGGACATCGGCGGCGCCGCGGGCGACGATGGTGTCGGCCATGCAGACGATAGAGGAGGAGTCCCTGCCGCCACTTAGTTCAGCGAGAACGGGTCTATCAGAACGGAGTTTGCGCTGGACCGCCTTCGCAAAAACGGTGCGAAAGTGTTCTTCATATTCGGCATCGGCGTGGTAACGGATTCTCTTCTCTGGATCGAAATCCCAATACTTTCTTACAGTGCACCTTCCCGGTCGGAGAAGCACGTACGAGGATGGTGGGACGGAATGGATGCCGACGCAGGGTGTCAGATGCACGGCCGGAAACATAGAAAGCCAACCGGCGATGAATTCTTCGTTGAGAGCGAAGGTCTTACCCGCAAGGCGAACGAGTGGATCGAGAATCGTGCTCCAAGTAACTTGATTGCCGTCGAAAGAGTAGTAAAGATGCTTTGTGCCGATGGGGTCTTTGGCGAGCAACACGGAGCGCTCGCGAGGATTCCAGATGGTCAGTGCCCAATCACCGATGAGTTTGGCGAGGCAATTGATGCCCCATTTTTCATGGGCCACAGCGACGATGGCAACGTCAGTGGAGTTGATAGCCAGAGAATCGGGCAATTCGCTGATGAGGTCAGCGCGATTGTCCAAGCGACCGTCCCACGTGAGAGCCGCACCGGACTGGCAAATGTGTGGTTGCACTTCGCGACGCGATTCCTTTGTGGTGTAAAACGCGCGATAGAGGATACTTACGCCACCCTTCGAATAGGATTCATTGCTATCGGGACCATACGGAGCGAGAGCCGCGCTGAGTTGTTCGATGTACTCCTGGGCAGGCGGCTGTTCTTCGAAATTCCATCTTCCAAACTGGACGCTCATATATTTTGCCTTTACCCAGAATCCTTCCATCTATCGTTTACTAGCATCGATCCAAGACTGCGTACATTTCCGGCACGTACGGCTTGTCGTTGACTACACGACCATCTACCTCGACCCATGCATGCGACTTGAACGGGAACTGTTGTGTTCCGATCACCATTTGCG
Organism: Acidobacteriaceae bacterium; assembly: GCA_003135495.1. Taxonomy (GTDB): domain Bacteria; phylum Acidobacteriota; class Terriglobia; order Terriglobales; family Acidobacteriaceae; genus Acidiflorens. The sequence continues at coordinate 1,054 of PLBX01000093.1, forward strand.
CAAGTATCCCGTGACTCTTTAGGAGGCAACTCGTGGCTGCCGAGCGCTGCAAACAAAGCGCCTCTTTCCAGTACCAAATACAAGCCATGTCGACCGCCGTACAAATGCATTCCACTGCGTCTGGAGCAGGAGTCGTCTTTCCCATCGGATAGTTTCTAACCTTGTCGTGGAGCGCCGCGAAATTACCTCGTGCCAAGTAGAAATCGAAGCGAATCAGATTCAAGTACGCTTTCAAAATAAGAAATGACATGGTGTACACCTCATTCACGCTGCCAACCATAATTGGCGAGCAACTCAATCCCACTCTGCCCCAAGCACAATGGCGCGATAGGTGTTTTGATCGGACTGTTGAGTCGATTCCATGATCTTGGTTCCTCTCAGGCCGCCACGCCGGCTTCCCACTCTTCGACGAGCTGACATTTCTTCAAGGCCTGGAGGAATTGCCGCACGTCGCTTTCCGCAAGCTCTCGGTCAACGCCGAACTCACAGCTGATCTGGGCGGTGATCTCTGACTCGGTGGACCGGTTCTTGAGAAGTTCGAAGATTCGTGATCCAACGAAGTTGACGTTGAACATCTGGCCTTGGCGGATGTCCAACAGAATTGCACCGTCCAGGCTGTGTGTGCTTCGCACTGTGTCAGAAACTCTGTACATTGCTGGCCCATCCTTCGCTTCCGTAATAAATCGAAAACCTGGAGTGCACTGTGCCACCCTTCGCCACCTGAAAGCCAGTAAAAGATGAAAAGGTTCGGTAAACCAGCATGGGCGAAGAAGAAGTTGCTTACAGACAACAAGATGCGTTGTATATTTCTTGCGCGGAAAGAATCAATGTGTCCGCTTTTTAATCACCATTGCCGTTTCTGAAGTCCCCTACGATACGGCTGCAAGGAACAAAGTCCGCCGTAGCTTGTATTTAGAGAGAAGTCTCTCGGAGATTGTCGTCGATGGTAGAGACTGTGGAAAAAGATTGGGTGACGGCGCGACTCTCAGAAAACTTGACGGAACGTGGATTGCCGTCTTCAACGATTTCTCCACGGGAAAGAACAAGAAGTCTACCGAATGTAGAGAATGTTGAAGGGCGGTGAGAGATGACGATCAGAGTTGACGCTCTGAAACTTCGCCGAATGTTCCCAAGAACGACTTTCTCGGAAGAGAGGTCAAGACAGGAAGTTGCCTCATCCAATATCAAAATCCGAGGTTGCTGCAGAATCGCTCTTGCGAGGGCAAGTCGTTGGCGCTGACCACCGGAAAGTTGGCAGCCTCCGGGTCCGATCGGTTGGGATAAGCCGTGGGGCAACGCTGCAACAAATTGCGAGAGCCCCACGCTGCGAATGGCTTCTTGTACTTCACCGTCAGGCGCCGCCGGCCGCACAAAGCGAAGGTTGAAGGACAGCGTTCCGTCAAACAGAACGGGGTCGCGCGGCAGATAGCAGACGTACTGGTGCAGATCCTTGAGTTGAATGTTCCGGATATCTACGTTTCCGATGCGAATTGATCCGGAATCGGGGTCGTAGAGTCGTGCTATAAGTCTTGCAAGAGTGCTCTTTCCGGCACCATTCTCCCCAGCGATGGCGACCTGTTCGCCCGGCAAGATTCGAAGGGAGCGGATGTGGAGCAGTTGTTTTTGCCTTCGATATCCAAACCTGACCTCGGCAAAATCAATCTGGGAAGGATGCTCTCCCGAGAGACAAACGGCAGCAGCGACATCAGTCACGCTTGGGCATAACTCAAGCCCGGACTTCAGCTGCCGGATGCTGGCGAAGGTTTTCTGTGCTCTCGCGTAAAGATCGGCGGCGCCGCTGAGAGGATCAAAGAGTTGCGTAACTAAGCCATAGAAAGCAACGAGCCCGCCGATGCTTAAGGCTCCTGACAGCACCATCTCGCCGCCGTAGCCAATGACAGCGCACATGGCCAAAACAACTGCCAGGGAACTCCATACCGTAAACCAAACGCTGGTAGTGAAAAGCTTTTGTTGTGACCTGACTCCACGAGCCAGGAGGCGGAAGGCCCTTCGCTCCTGGCGTTTTTCTTGTCCCAAAAGCTGAATGGGAATCACTGAGGAAAGATGTTCCTCAAGAAACGTGCTCCAAGCCAACCGATTGCTCTGCACGGTGTCCGCGTTGGCCGCGAGCCTTCGGCGGAAGCGCTGCCGCGCGATCAGAAAGACCGGAACGAGAGGGAGAACGGCCAGCGTAAGCATAGGACTGAGCACGGACATTGTCACCAGCGTGAAACTAGCCGTCAGGAACATGCGCAAGATTGCGGGCAGGAGATCGGACCCGAAATACGAGACCTCTTCGATTGGCTCTTTGAGCGGGTACATCACGCTACCGACCGGCGTATCCTCGTAATAATCGGCCGAGAGCGTATCGAGACGTCCGAGTAGGGTCATTCTTAACGTGAGCGTGAGTTTCTGGGCGGCAGTCAGCGTCAAGTAATTGCCCAGGCTCGTGAGTGCCATCCTGCCCTGGTAGCCCAGAAATATCAGCCCAGCCGCTAATAGGAGCAATCCCGGTTGCCTCTGCGGGAGGAGCCGATCGATCACCCACTTGAGCACAAGTGGAGTGAGGAGAGCGAGAAGACTCCCGGTTGTAATGCACAGGAAACTAGCCAGATGCCAGTGCAGAAGTGGTCGAATCTGTCTTGAAAGCCAGTCGAGTTCGCTCGGCAGCCAGGATCTACAGCGGCTTCGCTCCTGCAAGAGAGAGGACAACAGTCACACCTGAAAACCGAGACTAGCCAGGTACGGAAAGCTTGTCCACTAAATGAGTGGGGCGTTCGCTTTTCGCTCAATTACGTATATTTTCTTGGCAATCAGTAAGACTCGCCTACAGGACAGCGTCACTATTTGTCCGGCAAACCGACAGGATCATTCAAGCGTTCTTGCCACCGTGACAATTCGG
>PLBX01000388.1 GCA_003135495.1 Acidobacteriaceae bacterium
TTTGGCTGGCAGAAACCGTGTTACCTGCTGCAGGATGGCTACGCCGAATCCTACAAAGAGTTGATGGAAACTACCGAGTGGGACAATTACGGCACTGAGTCGGGGAATCCGCAGTGCGCCAATTGCATGGTGCATTGCGGCTACGAACCGACGTCGGTGGACGATACCTTCGGCTCGCTGCGCGGGTTTGCCGACACGGTGAAGGCGACGTTCTCGCTTTATCCGGACAAGAGCGCTCTCGCCGATCTGGATCGCGAAGTGCGGCCGGTGCATTCCTATAATCCGCTGGTGCAAATCAGCTCTCAAATCGACGCGCACGCTGATCAGCAAGCCGAAGAAAGCCGCGTATGAGTGGGCGGGAACACGGGCATGACGGGACCCTTCCGCACAGCGGGCAAGCCATTGCTCAGTCGTTACGCGAAACCGAGCAGCAAACCACCGATGAACTGGAAGTTGTCCCCGGATTCGAGCGCGAAAATCTTCAAGGATGGATTCCGCAACTCGCGACTGAAGCCGACGTCAGGGCAGTAATTGAAAAGTCATTCGACTATCGCGGCGACGTCACTATCACGCGAAAAAATGGCTCCGAGATCACCGGATATCTTTTCGACCGCCGCATCGGTCCAACTCTGGAGAATTCCGTTGTTCGCCTGATGCTGGCAACGAGCAATGAGCGGCCGGCTATTCCCTATTCCGAAATTGCTGCAGTAGCCTTCACCGGACGCGACACCGCCGCGGGCAAGAGCTACGAGGCATGGGTAAAGAAATACTGGGAAAAGCGTGCCAAGGGCGAGAAGAATATTTCGATTGAGCCCGAGGCGCTGGAGTAAAGGTTCGTGTGGGGACGGGCGCCCTCGCCCGTCCGAGCCGCGCGAAGCTCGGCAGTTGCGCGCAGCGAAAGCAACTTGAATTTTCTCTGGAATGATCTCAATGCTAGTGCTCGCCTCCGCTTCTCCGCGTCGCCAGGAATTGCTCCGCAACGCCGGACTCGCTTTCGAAGTGCAGCCCGCAAATGTTCCTGAACGCGTAGTGGCCGGAGAAGGTGCGAAGGACTGCGCTGAACGGCTGGCGCGCGAGAAGGCTCTAGCAGTGGCGCTTCAACGCCCCCAGGACCCGGTGTTAGGGGCGGATACGATAGTCGCCGTCGATGGTCACCTTCTTGGCAAGCCCACCGATGCCGTCGACGCGACACGCATGCTGCGCCTGCTTTCCGGGCGCGATCATGAAGTGATTACCGGCGTTTGCCTAGTGGTCAAAGGTCAACCGTTCGTTGCCAGCGAGACCACTCGGGTTACAGTGGATCGAATCACCGACCAGGAAATCGCCGATTACGTTGCCACGGGTGAGCCGATGGATAAGGCGGGAGCGTACGCAATCCAAGGCATCGCTTCGCGCTGGATTNNCGCGCATTGAAGGGGATTACAGCAATGTGGTGGGATTACCGGTGGCGCTGGTTTATCGCCTGTTTTGCGCCCATTGTCGCCCGTGACGCGCAGAAGTAACACCGAAAACTAAACGGTCGGCGACGATGGTGGTTTGGTCGCGTCTTTATTCTTATCCTCGGGCTCTTTCATCGAGGACTTGAAATTGCGGATGCCCTCTCCAAGTCCCTTGCCTAAATCGGCAAACTTGCTTGGCCCGAAGAGCAGTAGCGCGATACCGATAATCAACAGAATGTGCAGCGGCTGAAAAATTCCTTCACCCATAAACCCCTCCGGTCAGGCGCTCGTAAGCAACGGAGCACGACCCCCTAGTGAATTCTAGGTTAGTGTGGACCCTGTGGTCAAAGCGGCCTGTGCTGCAGGTCACCGCCGAGCGTGAAGCCGGTCACACATCCCACCCGGATGGAGAGCCGGGAGCCCTCGTCCGGCCGCGACGCTGTGGACGGCCGCGACGCCCGTCGCTCCACCGGCACTGCTCAAGCCCGTTCAATTAGCCCGGCGAGGAGCGCTGCCCGGCGCGCCAACTCCGAGATTAGAATATGTTCGTGGATGGCGTGCGCACCGTCCCCGACGCCACCGAGGCCGTCCAGCGTCGGAATTCCCAATCCCGCCGTGAAATTGCCATCGGAGCCCCCGCCAACCGCCGCCTGACCGAGTTTCCACCCCAGTTCCCGCGCGATTATGGCCGCTTGCTCGTACAAAGCGGCCACCCCGGCGCTGCGTTCCATTGGCGGACGGTTAATGCCGCCGCCAATTTCGATTTTGCACCTGCGGTTGAAAGCACGCAAGCTGCGCATCTTCTTATCGATTCCGGCCGCATCTTTGAGCCGCGCGATTCGCACATCTACCTGCGCTACGGCTTCCGCAGGCACGACGTTAGTTCGAGATCCGCCGCTGACGATTCCAACATTTACCGTCAAACCCTTCTTCAGATCCGTGAAGCCGGAAATTCTTTCGATTTGGCGCGCCAGCTCAAGAATCGCATTCGCCCCTTTTTCAAAATCGAGCCCGGCATGAGCGGCCTTGCCCGTAACTTTTACAAGGTATTCTGCAACTCCTTTTCTTGCAGTTTTCACTGCACCGCTTCTTCCGTAGGAGGGTTCCAGAACGAGAACGGCTGCCGATTTTTTTGCGAGTGACTCGGTGATAGCTCGTGAGGATTCGCTGCCCACTTCTTC